>JAUSKS010000328.1 GCA_030646595.1 Gallionellaceae bacterium
CGCATTATCATGGAGTTTTCAAACACTGGAGCGGCCACGGGACTGGCGTAATTTTGAAACCGTGATAGCGACCGATATGCGGGCCTATCCCGGATACTACATGCCGGTTCTTTATAAGGTTATCGCTTTTCAATTGCCGCAAGGTCAATACCGCGATGCATTAGAAATAGCAAATAAATTAACCGATCTTGAATACCGGAATCTCATGGTTATGATGATCGAGGCCAGCTATGCCGTACATGTCAAGGCAAGCGCCACTGGCAATCCACAGGAAGCCATGGGACACCTCTGGAACTGGGGGCTCAAATTAAAGCAGCCTCCTGCCAGGGCCAGATGGAATCTGCCTGTGAATCTTCTGTGGGAAAAAAATCAGGGAGTACTCAAAGATGAATGGAAATATCTGGTTGCACATTTCCCTGACAACGAGTTAATACGCTACAACTTTAGTCTGTGGCTATTGAATGAGAATATGTATGAAGATGCAATAACCCATCTGCGTATTGCAACCGAATCAAAACGCTTACCGGAATCCATACGTGGCACAGCATATAAGAATCTGGGCCTTGCCTTGCTCTATACCGGGCATGCTGCTGAGGCAGAAATTTCATTGCGTACAGCGACAGAACAATTATCGCCTGATATGCGAGCGCATTGTTTGCTCGCCATAGTGTATAAAAAAACCAGACAATTTGAGGAAGCGGCTCGCGCTGAAACCAATTGTGCAAAACTTCCGCCCAACCGAAATTAGAACTCGCGATCAAACCGTAACCTTTTTGAATTTATTAACCCACATCCTTCAAAAACAGGTTGGGCTGCAATGTTTATGCAGCCCAACCTGTTGATAAGGCTGTATCGCTTAGTTAGCCACCATCATCATTTTTTCTCACATAGATCCACAGTCATCTACCGTATAAAGTTCAGCTGTAGCAATATCTCCAACAGCAATTAAAACTTTGCCATTGGCTAGAAGAATGGCAGCAGCGCTGCCCCGTCCCCAGGAGGCTGATCCAGTAGCGCTGAAAATGCCACTAGCCGGATCATACAACTCGGCTGTAGCTCCCCATCCTCCAGCCACGAGGACTTTGCCATTCGGTAAAAGTGTGGCGGTATGCTGTTCCCGGGCTACAGACATAGCCCCGGTGCTGGTAAAAACACCCGTTTTTGGATCATAGATATCAGCTGTGGCAGTAGGAGAATATGAATCTGTAGCAGTTCCCCCTGACACCAGGACTTTGCCATTACCCAGCAGCGTAGCGACATGCCGATAGCGACCCTCGGTCATGTTGCCAGTAGCGCTAAAAGTGCCCGTGGCAGGGTCATACAGTTCGGTCGAGATCAGTGCATTTGCACCACCCCCGCCTCCAGTAATCAAAACTTTGCCAGTGGGCAACAGCGTAGCAGTATGCCGAAAGCGGCCCTCAGCCATATTGCCGGTGGCGCTAAAGGAACCCGTAGCAGGGTCATACAGTTCGGCAGTAGCATCGTAATTCATTCCTCCGGCAAGCAATACCTTGCCATTAGGTAGCAGCGTGGCGGTATGATGTGTCCGTGATACAGTCATATTGCTGGTGGCGCTAAACGTCCCGGTAGCAGGGTCATACAGTTCAGCCGTAGCATTAGATGCGCCTCCAACGATAAGAACCTTACCATTAGGCAATAACGTGGCGGTATGAGAAAGCCGATAACTAGTCATGTTCCCGGTAGAGCTAAACGTTCCGGTGGCAGGATCATAAATTTCGGCTGCGGCATTGAGACCACCCGTGACGAGAACTGTTCCATCTCCCAAGCGGGCGGCGGCAGAGCCATACGAAGCTGTGGACGTTGAGCCTGTAGGACTAAAAAATCCTGCCGCAATTGACACCGTGCTAAATCCTCCTAACAGCAAGCCACTCATACAAATGGCCAACAATAACTTTTTCATAATGCGATCTCCTGAATGTGAAATTAAATTATGCATCGGTAAAGTATAGTCAGAAAAAAAACGCTGACATCCGGGATTATGCCAGTATCTAGGTAATGCATACGATTATAATTGCCATACCCAACTAGCGCCGCTCTGTCCACCATAACATTGCTATCGCCAGCAGCAGAAATAACAGCGGTACTGCCAGCGCACTCAACAGGGGTGGCCATTCATTGAGCGCGCCGAGGTTGGTAGTTAATTGACCGACGAAGTGAAAGCTCAGGCCGAGCACAATGCCCAGGAATATTTTTGCGCTGACTCCTCCTTCGCGTGAACGCTGGGCGGCAAATGGCAGTGCTAGCAGCATCATGATTAACACCACCAAAGGATAGAGCAGCTTGTCCCACATGGCCACTTCATAACGTGCAGTTTTTTGGTGGTTTTCGCGTAAATGCTGGGTATATTGATAAAGACGCCAAGCCGACATTTGTTTGGGCGTTGCCAGCAACATGCTCAACAAATCTGGGTTGAGTACCGAGCGCCATTCCATGGTGGGCTGGTTGTTTATTGTGGTGCCCTGCTCATTAAAATTGGTCTGCAGCACATTCTCTAATCGCCAATGGTTTGTTTCCATAAACACCGCATGTTTTGCCAGGGTGATAGAGCGCAGGTGGTAATGCTCATCAAATTCATAAATGCTAACGTCCAGTAGCGAAGTATCCGGTAAGATATTTTTGGCATTGATGAAGCTGCGTTCATCTTTTACCCATATCCCGGAACGGAATTCTTTTAGTGAGACTTCAGCGTTTTGCGCTTTCAATCGCAGTTTATGTGCCAGGCGTTCGCTGGGTGGGGCCAATGTTTCGCCACACAGATAGCTTAATATGATCAGCGGCAAGCCAATTCTGCATAAAGCCAGGATCATTTGTCGCTGCGATACGCCGGAGCAGCGGTATACCACCAGCTCTGAATGGGCCGCCATCTGCGCCAGCGCAAAAATGGTGCCAATCAGGATGGCGACCGGGAAAAGCTCATAGATATTGCCTGGTATGGTCAACAATATAAACAGTAGGACATAACCGAGGTGGTAATTTCCGCGACCCAAGCTATTGAGTTCGCGTAATAGATCAAAAAATGCGAACAGCATTAACAGGGCAATCAACACCAGCGCAATGCTGACGTAAATCTCCCGCGTCAAGTAGCGGGTCAACAGTTTCATTTACCAATCCTGAATAAACGCTGCCAAGGTTGCATGGAATACCTTATATAAAATAATAACAGCATGAGTCCAAGCATCAAGGTATGAATTCCTAACAGGCCAAATGTCGGGCTGATTTTCCCCTGCCCCACCCAGGTGTTAGTCACGCTGATCAGGTTGTTGTACAGCATATAGATGACCAACGCCATAATGAGATTAAGCGAGCGCCCGGTGCGCGGATTTACAAAACTTAATGGAATGGCCAACAACGTCAGGATAAGTGCACTCAGAGGCAGGCCTATCCGCCATTCCAGCTCGGACATATTCCAGTTGCTGCGATTTTGTAGCAGATAGAGGGTGGGCAAGGATTTCGGCCACACATAATCCTGCTTGATTTCCACCTCCTCCAGGCGCAAGGCATAGCGCTCGAATTCAACAACCTTGTAATCATATTGTCCAGGCACGCCTTCATAGCGTGTGCCATTTAACAAAACCAGAAAACGGTCGCCATTCGGGGCGGTTTCCTGTAATCCTTCTTTGGCTACCATGATGCCATTTTTGCCATGTTGGATAGACTGCACGAAAATATTGCCGACGCGGGTTTTTTCCATTTCCAGATTTTCCACGAACAACACCCGGTCAGCTTGTTGTGATTCGCGAAATACGCCAGGTGTCGCATTTGCTACCTCATCGCGGCTCTTCAGCCTGCGCTTGAATTCATCGGCCTGGGATAAAGCCCACGGTGACAGAAACAAACTGAGCAGCGCAATCAGGCCGATGACGGGCAAGGCATACCACAACACCGGCCCGATCCAGCGCGTCAATCCCAGTCCGGAACAAAACCACACTACCATTTCGCTGTCGCGGTAGCTGCGGGTCAAGGTTAACAGCACGGATAAGAAAAGGCTGAGGGAAAGCAGCACCGGCAAATAATTCAGCGCGCTAAAACCCAGCAATGCCAGCACACCATCTGCCGCCAGTGTGCCATTGACTGCATCGCTGAGCAGACGAACCAATTGGGTGAATACAACAATGCCGAGCAGGATGGCGAATATGAATAAGCCCATACCAGAAAATTCGCGTACCAAAGTGCGATGGAACAGCCCCTTGTGTAATAATCCACGGCGCAAGATTGGCGCGCGCGGTGATTTTGACTTTTGCTCGGGAATCTGCGGATAATCCGGCATGTTGTAAAGGTGTAATTTTATTAAGGAGAACCAAGTGGAATTTAGCATAAAACCAGGCAGTCCGGAAAAACAGCGTAGCGGCTGCGTGGTGGTGGGCGTATTTGATGGCGGCAAGCTGAGCGATGCCGCACAAGCGCTGGACAAAGCGGCCAAGCATGCACTCAGCGACATCATTGCGCGCGGCGACATGAAGGGTCAGGCTGCGAGCACTCTGTTGCTGCACAATGTAGCCAATCTCCCCTGTGAACGAGTGCTGCTGCTGGGTTTGGGCAAACGTGCCGAATTGAATGCCAAACGCTTTCAGGATGCGATACGCGCTGCCATGCGCGTGCTACAGGGCACGGGGGCCAAAGATGCCACGCTGTATGTCACCGAGTTACCAGTCGCGCAGCATGACGGCGCGTGGTGCATGGCGCAGGCAGTGCTGGTTGCGCACGAGACGACATATCGTTTTGACCGCATGAAAAGCAAGCCTGAAAAGAAAAATATTCCATTAAGCAAAATTTATTTTGGTGTGCTGGACAGCAAGCATAGCGCTTCCCTGCAAACCGCTCTGACGCAGGCAGCAGCGATTGCTCACGGTGTGCAACTGGCCAAGGACCTGGGCAACCTGCCGGGCAATGTCTGCACACCCAGCTATCTGGCGCAACAGGCCGTGGCTTTGGCCAAGACTCATAAATCGCTCAAGGCCACCGTGCTGGAAGAAAAGGATATGCAAAAGCTGGGCATGGGCTCGCTGCTGTCGGTTACGCATGGCAGCGACGAACCGGCCAAGCTGATTACCCTGGAATATCGCGGCGGCGATAAAAAACAAAAGCCCATCGTATTAGTAGGCAAAGGCATTACCTTTGATAGCGGCGGCATTTCACTCAAGCCGGGTCTCGATATGGACGAGATGAAATACGATATGTGCGGTGCAGCCAGTGTATTAGGCACCTTGCAAGCCATCGCGGAAATGGGCCTCACACTAAATGTGGTCGGCATTATTCCCACTTGCGAAAACATGCCGGGTGGTTCCGCCACCAAGCCTGGCGATATTGTTACCAGCATGTCCGGCCAGACGATCGAAATTCTCAACACCGATGCTGAAGGCCGTCTCATCTTGTGTGATGCCTTGACCTTTGCTGCCAAATTTGAACCGGACACGGTGGTGGATATTGCCACGCTGACGGGTGCTTGCGTCATCGCGCTGGGCCATGTCGCCAGCGGGCTGTACAGCAACCAGGACAAGCTGGCCAAAGAATTGCTCGAAGCAGGCGACTATGCGCATGACCGCGCATGGCACATGCCACTGTGGGATGACTACCAGCCGCAACTGGACAGCAATTTTGCCGATATGCAAAACATAGGCGGACGTGCGGGTGGCAGCATTACTGCGGCCTGTTTCCTGGCGCGCTTTACTAAGGATTATCGCTGGGCGCATCTCGACATTGCCGGTACGGCGTGGAAATCCGGCAAGGAAAAAGGCGCGACTGGGCGACCGGTACCCTTGCTGACTCAGTTTTTAATAGGTCGTGCGGGTAAGTAAAACCTAAAAAGTTCAAGCCACAGAGGACACAGAGGGCACAGAGATGAAGCGGGTTTCCCATATTTTTTATGTTCACCTGATGGGTGAGCGGATCATGCACGGCAACCCATTGCTTTACTCTGTGAACTCTGTGTTCTCTGTGGCCAAACTGCTTTTTGGATAAACTAATGACCAAGGTTGATTTTTATACCGGCGTAGAAGACAAGCTGCGCACCGCTTGTAAACTCAGCCACAAGGCCATGCAGAATGGTCTGCGTGTATTACTGCATGCGCCAGATGAAGCGACAGCGACGGCGCTGGATAAATTGCTCTGGCACTATCCCGCCACTGCCTTCATGCCGCATTGCCGCAGCCATGAACCCACTGCGGGTGACATGCCGGTGGTGGTCGGGCATGGCGATGACGCTTTTCCGCATCATGAGGTGCTGATTAGTTTGCATACCACCAGCCTGCCCTTTTTCAGCCGCTTTCAGCGTGTCATCGAAATTGTCAGCCAGGAGGCAGAAGATGCCCGCTTGGGACGCGAGCGTTTCAGTTTTTATCGGGACAGGGGCTATGAAATGCGCCATTTTGATCTTAAAAATTCATAAATGACTCAAGCCCCGGGAAAGATAAATACTGCCGATCTGCCAGTGCTGACTGAAGTGGCAGATGCCAGTGCGATGGATATTCCTGTGCTGACTGAAGTTCATACGCCGCAGCAAATGACATTTGATGTGCCATCCCCAGCTACCCTGGAGACTACTGATACGCCCGCGCCTGAACCCTTGTCTGAGGCTGCCTGCGCATATCTGGCAGCGCAGATCATGCCGCAAGTAGATGCCTTGTTGCAGGAAGCCGTGCGCGATATTAAATCCAGGCTACCAGAAATGATACGTACTGCATTGGACAATGACACCCATCAGTAACTCATGGCACTCGGTTAAGCCGCTGACGACATAAACTCCCTCCCCTTCAAGGGGAGGGCTGGGGTGGGGATGGGGTATGAAAGCCACGCAATTCAAACCTTTACCCCATCCCCATCCTAACCTTCCCCTTGAAGGGGAAGGAATGGTTGTGTGGCTTGCGAGTGATTTTTTCGCTTAACCGAGTGCCATGAATCCTTGACCCCAAGCTTAGTCAATAGTCTGTTAAGCAGGCAGAACTTGGTGAAGCCGCTCTGAAATAGATTCAAACCGACGAAAGCGGTGAACCACAGAAAATTGTTGCTGACGAACAAGGGGCTGGCTTCTACTCCTAATGCCAGGGACAGCAGAATAAAAAATCCTGCGACGATACGGACAATACGTTCAGCGTTCATGAATAACTCTCCTCAATTGAAAATATTAATCCACTTTTTTATACAGCATGGCGTAATACAGCACTGGAATCACAATCAACGTCAGCAGCGTGGAAACCAAAATGCCGAATATCAGCGAAATCGCCAGGCCGTTGAAAATCGGATCATCGAGTATGAATAGCGCACCCAGCATAGCCGCCAGCCCGGTCAGGATAATGGGTTTGGCGCGTGCGCTGGCGGCGGCGATCACTGCATGCTGTAAGCCTACGCCATTGCGCAATTGCAGATTGATGAAGTCTACCAGCAGAATGGAGTTGCGCACGATAATACCCGCCAGCGCAATCATGCCTATCATGGAGGTGGCAGTGAATTGCGCGCCCAGTAAAGCGTGTCCCGGCATGACGCCAATGAGGGTGAGCGGGATCGGCATCATGATTACCAGCGGTACCAGATAACTTTTGAATTGCACCACTACCAACAAGTAGATCAGAATTAGCCCCACGCCGTAGGCGATGCCCATATCGCGAAAGGTCTCGAAGGTCACCTGCCATTCGCCATCCCACTTCAGCGCGTATCCTGCATAGGGATTGGATGGCTGCTTGAAGTAATGTACATCCAGCGCCCCGCCCTGTTCAAGCTGCGCGCCGCTGACCTTGCTATTGATGCCGAACATGCCATACAGCGGGCTGTCCAGCTTGCCCGCCATGTCGCCGAACACATACACCACCGGCAGCAGATCCTTGTGATAAATCGGGTAATCGCGCTCTGCGGGTATAACTTGCACCACTTCGGACAGGGGCACCAGCACCCCGTCGTGCGCCCGCACCTTGAGCTTGAGCACATCGTCTATGCGGCTACGCTGCTCGGCAGGCAGCCCCAAACGCAACGGCAACGCATACTTGGCTGTGGCATCGTGCAATGCAGTCACGTCCTGTCCGGACAGCGCGACCTGAATGGCATCTGCAATATCGCGCGGCGCAACTCCCAGCAAGGCGGCCTTACTTTGCAGTATGCGCAGTAACAGCTTGGGCGCGGCTTCAGCTACGCTGTCGTCAATACCAACAATATCCGTGGTAGCACCAAATTGCTGGCGCACCGTGGTTGCCACTTGGCGTGCGCCGTTATAGTCCGGCCCGTAAATTTCAGCCACGATGGGTGACAACACCGGCGGGCCCGGCGGCACTTCGACAATTTTTACTTTTGCCCCCCAGATTTTTGCAATCGCCTCGATCGGCTCGCACACACTGCGGGCAATCTCATGGCTGCTGCGTTTGCGCTGGTGCTTGTTTTGCAGATTTACCTGAAGATCTCCCTGCTCAGCAGCATTGCGTAAATAATATTGGCGCACCAGGCCATTGAAGTTGATCGGTGCAGCAGTTCCGGCATACCCCTGATAGTCAGTCACTTCCGGAACCGTAGCCAGGTATGCGCCTATTTCATGCAGCACTGCTGAGGTCCGTTCCAGCGCGGTGCCGCTGGGCATATCCACCACCACCTGGAATTCAGATTTGTTGTCGAATGGCAACATTTTCAGGACCACCCATTTCATCTCCGCCAAACTCACAGCAAACAAAAGCCCGGCCAGGATGCCCAGCCACAGCTTGTTCCGCGCCGCCTTGCCATGCTCGCGATTAAGGAATGGGGTCAGGCGGGCTTGAAAAAAGCGGGTCAGCACAGTGTTGTGCTCATCGTTTACTGCTGCATGGTGCGGCGCAGAAAATCTAAGCGCCAGCCAAGGTGTGATGATGAAAGCGATGGCCAGAGAAATGACCATGCCCATGCTGGCGTTGATCGGTATCGGGCTCATGTACGGCCCCATCAGGCCGCTGACGAAAGCCATGGGCAGCAATGCGGCAATCACCGCCAGCGTAGCCAGAATGGTTGGCCCGCCTATCTCATCCACCGCCTCTGGAATAATTTCGGCCAAGGGTTGATGGCCAGATAGTTTGCGACGGCGATGAATATTCTCGACCACCACGATGGCATCGTCCACCAGAATGCCGATGGAAAAAATCAGCGCGAACAAGGACACGCGGTTCAAGGTGAAGCCCCATGCCCAGGATGCAAACAGTGTGGCTGCCAGCGTCAAAAGTACGGCTATACCGACGATGAATGCTTCGCGAAACCCCAATGCAATCCACACCAACATCACCACCGCAAGGGTGGCGAAGATCAGCTTCTGAATCAGTTTCATTGCCTTGTCGTTGGCAGTCTCGCCGTAGTTGCGTGTGCTCGTAATATGCACGTCGGAAGGAATCACACTGCCTTTGAGTTCCGCCACTCGTTGCAATAACTGATCGGCGACATCTACTGCGTTCTCACCCGGCTTCTTGCTTACTGCCACTGTCACTGCGGTGAACTCGCCCCGGCCCTGGACACCTTTGTCCGCAGCAGCCGGGCCGATACCCAGCCACGTATAGCTGGATGGCTGATCGGCACCCTCCAGCACTTCAGCTACATCATGCAGGAATACCGCCTTGCCATCCGCCACGCCTATTACCAACTGGCTAACCTCATGCGCATCGTTCAGGAAATTACCGGTCTGCACCCGCACCTCGCGACTGTTCTGTACTAGGCTGCCCACGTTTTGCGATACGTTGGCAGCCTGTAATGCAGCACGTATATCCTGCACCGACAGTTGATAGGCGTTCAGACTTTCCGGATTAAGCAGCACGCGCACAATACGCGGAGTTCCGCCTAATGTGCTCACCTCGCGTGTCCCGCTGACGCGCTTCAGCTCGACCTCCATGGCGTGCGCCACTTGGGTTAGCGCCAGGCCGCCGTCCACGCCATTTTCGCGCCACAGGGTAAATGCCACGATCGGCACATCATCTATGCCCTTGGCCTTGATAATGGGCTGTGCCACACCCAGCGTGGGCGGCAGCCAGTCGGCGTGCGAATGAATGACATCGTACAATTTAACCAACGCGGGAATATGCGGCTCACCCACCTTGAACTGCACGGTGAGTATCGCCATGCCGGGCTGCGATACGGAGTAAACATGATCCACCCCGACAATCTGCGACAGCACTTGCTCAGCCGGGGTTGCCACGGTACGTGCCACATCCTGCGCCGATGCGCCGGGATAGACGATCAGCACATTGGCCATGGTGACATTGATTTGCGGCTCTTCTTCGCGCGGTGTCACCACTACCGCGAACAGGCCCAGCAGCACCGCCACCAAGGCCAGTAGCAGTGTCATTTGCGAGTGCAGAAAAAATCGGGCGATGCGCCCGGATATGCCCACTATTTTTTCACCTGCTGTGCCAATGCCATGCCTGCCTTGATTGGATCCAACGCAACCTGCTCACCGGCATTTAACCCGGCCAGCACTTCAATCTCGTCTTGCCCCGCAGTCTCACCCAAGCGAATCTGGCGCAGCGTCACCCCACCCTTGTCATCCATTACATAGACCGCAATGACTTCGCTGCGGCGCAGCACCGCACTGACCGGGACCAGCAATTTTTTTGCCTTGCCCACCACAAACTGCGCACGCACATACATCCCTGGATACACTCCCGCCTCTTTAGCAGGCAGATCAATGCGCACTTGCGTGGTATGCGTACGGGCATCGGCCACAGGTTGCACGGTCACCGCAGCTGCTTGCACTCTGCGCTTGATCGAAGGAATTTCTATCGCAACATCGGGCTGGGCACCGATATCCGCCAATTTGTATTGCGGCACACTGACCATTACGCGTAATTGCGCGGGATCGAAGCCCGTCATCAACGGCTTGCCGACGGTAACCATTTCGCCCACTTGCACCAAACGTGCGGCCACTACACCACCATAAGGCGCAACCACAGCGGTATAGCCCTGTGCCAACGCTGCTTGACTTTCACCCGCCTGACTGACCGCCGCCTGGGCCTGGGCTACTTTATAGTCCGCCTCTGCCTTATCCATCGCCGCCTGACTGATAAACCCCTGTGCCAACAACTGGCGCGCACGTTCGTAATTGGCCTGGGCATTGTGCATGGCAGCCTGCGCCTGCATCACCTGCGCCTGGCTGCCGGCCAAGGCTTGCGCTGCTTCACGCTCATCGATGCGCAGAATGACCTGGCCTTTTTTTACACTATCGCCGACATCGAAATTGATTTCTTTCACTCGCCCAGCGATTTGCGCGGACACGGTGGATTGGCGCGTTGCCTCAACCACACCTTCGGTGCTCCATGTTTGCTCCACTTCGCGGTATTGCACCACAGCAACGGCCAATGTCTCCGCCGAAAATACCGGGAGCGCCACCAACCAAAAAACGATGCCCGGCAATATCCACCATAACGCGTCATGTTTTATGGCCGCTCTATAATCCATGCTATTTCCTTTTTAACAGGGTGTGTCATTGCTGCTGCCTCGTTTGGAGAATGCACAACAGGATGAAGCAGATTGTGCTGAATTTTCAGACGGGCCTGCTGGGCATAAATATGGCGGTGTGGCAGGCCCTGATCAGATCAAAGCAATAATTATTGTGATGCCGTCGGTATCACAGTTTGTGCCGAAACCACTCCGTCGGCAATGCGTATCAACACTGTGCTGATATTGTCAGTTTCATCAGATTCAATAATTCGATTTTTAGGATCAATTTCAATTTCCAGGTTATAGTCACCATCTGGAAGACCTGAGATGTCCAATGATTGCCCATCCAGAGAATAGTGGTATTCATCCCCCCATCCCACAGACATGCCTTGCACACTTAAATCACATGCGTTATAAACAGGACGCTTAGAAGCGCCTTTCAACCTGTGGTTAATCAGGGTTGTATCCATGATGCAGAACGTAGTTTTGGCACCGATGCGTTTGGATGCGCCGTTAGCAGTAACGGGCTGCAAGGTATAAATTGCATAATTATCAAAATGAAAATGGTTATGCGTTTCATGCCATTCAAATGAGCCAGCCATGACATCCCGATAGGAATTGGGGCTGGAATAGATGCGCTGAAAAACCTCCTGCTTGCCATTTACCTTGTCTACATTGCCGCCGAGCAGCTCAAGCGGCCCGCTTCCTTTGTTCCAGCTTAATGTTGTAAACCTCAAAAAAATACTGCCGTCCTCCTGTGGCTCAATTACCAGATCCGCAGCAGGGAAAGGGGTCAGGTTAGGCAGCTTTTCTGCCATCGCGCTCACCGTACCCAGCAAACCCCAACTTATAACAATCGCCGTGATTATTACTTTAATTTTCCCAGTTAATCTATTTTTTTTAGTATGTCGCATTAACATTATCTTCCCCTTGTTAACTTAACCAATGGCACAATGCCAATACGAAGTATACATTTACCGCTGGCGTTGCTCATGTAATAAAGTTTATCTGTGAGGACTTTCACAGCACACCCGATAGATTGATATAATCAACTGCGGCGCGCGCATTGCGTAATTAACCGGAGTCTTTCTGATATGCATACCAGCACCCCCTTCTCTCTTGAAGTCCGGCCCAATATTCCTGCCCCTCTGAGGCGGCTGACCGAACTGGCCAATAATTTATGGTATAGCTGGGATTTGCCTACGCGTGATTTGTTTTCGCATATTCATCGCGGCCTGTGGGATGCCGTCGGCCAAAATCCCAAGGCTTTTCTGCGCAGCGTGGAGGAACGCTGTCTGATCGAAGCATCAGAGGATGCGGTTTTTCTGGATCATTACAACCGCACACTGGCGGCCTATGACACTTATCACACCAAGCCGGTGCGCAACAAACACACCGAGGGCTTTGTCGATACTGATCTGGTTGCCTATTTTTGTGCCGAGTTTGGCTTTCATGAAAGTTTTCCGATTTATTCCGGTGGCTTGGGCATTCTGGCGGGTGACCACTGTAAATCGGCCAGCGATATGCATTTGCCTTTTGTTGGCGTGGGTCTGCTTTACCGCCAGGGCTATTTCCATCAGACCATAGACAGCGATGGCAAGCAGAATGCGATTTATACCGATTCGGATTTTGACAGCCTGCCAATTTCAGCAGTGCTGGCGGATGGCTCGGATGTGCGAGTGAGTGTTGATTTGCCGGGGCGCAGCGTGGCTATCAAAGTATGGCAGGCGCGCGTGGGCAATGTGATGATCTATCTGATGGATACCGATCTGGCCGAAAACTCGCACCACGACCGCAGCATTACTCACCATCTATATGGCGGCGACCGCGCCATGCGTATCGAACAGGAAATTGTGCTTGGCATAGGCGGGGTACGCGCCTTGGCGGCGATGGGTTTAATGCCCAGTGCCTGGCACATCAATGAGGGACATGCGGCGTTTATGGTATTGGAACGCATTCGTGTGCTGATCGGACAGAATATGGATTTTCTGAGTGCGCTGGAAGCCGTCGCTGCGCATACCGTGTTCACTACCCACACGCCCGTGCCCGCGGGCCATGACCAGTTTGATCACAGCATGATGATTGCCTATTTCGAGCATTATTATCCGCAATTGAAAATCAGCCGCGATGAATTTCTGGCGCTGGGTTATAGCGCGACGACTGCCGATTTCAATATGACTGCACTGGCCATCCATTGCTCGCGTTTTCAAAATGGCGTATCGCGTATTCATGGCAGGGTCTCTTCCAAAATTTGCTCGGAAATGTGGCCGCAGATTGAGCCGCAGGAGAACCCCATGAGTTACGTTACCAATGGCGTACATATGCCGACTTTTCTGGCCAAGGAATGGCCAGAAGTATTCGTGCGTTTTCTAGGCTGGGACTGGAGCCATCATGTGGCCGATACCACTTTCTGGCAGCGCATGGGCAGCATTCCCGATCATCAATTCTGGAGCGTGCGCGAATCGCTTAAATCAAGAATGTTGCAACTGATACGCCACCGCATCAGCCGCCAGCATTTCCGTAACCATGGTTCCGAAGCACATCTGGACCGCATTCTGAAATTTGCTGACCCGGCCAACCCGAATGTGCTGACCATCGGTTTTGCGCGTCGCTTCGCGACTTATAAACGCGCAGCCTTGTTGTTCGAAGACATGGATTGGCTGCGCGAAATCATGCACGACAGCGAGCGTCCGGTATTGTTTATCTTTGCTGGTAAAGCCCACCCAGCTGATGTTCCTGGCCAGGATTTGATACGTCGCGTGACCCAGGTTTCGCGCCTACCGGAATTTGAAGGCAAGATTCTAATGCTGGAAGATTACGATCTGCGGCTGGCGCGACGCATGGTGGCCGGGGTGGATGTGTGGCTGAACAACCCCTTATATCCGCTGGAAGCCAGCGGCACTTCGGGCATGAAAGCGGCCATGAATGGGGTACTTAATCTGTCTGTGCTGGACGGCTGGTGGGACGAGGGCTACGACGGTCACAACGGCTGGGCCATCAAACCAGTTTCGGAATTCCTGCCGGAAGCGCAGCGCAACCGCGAAGAAAGCCGGACCTTATATGAGCTGTTGCAGGATCATGTCATCCCGACTTACTACAAGCAAAATAAAATGGGCTATTCACCGGAATGGGTAAAAATGTCCAAGCGTTCCATCGCGACCCTGCTGCCGATTTTCAATTCCACGCGCATGGTGGGCGAATATGTGGTCAATTGCTATCTGCCTGCTACCCGCCAACATCGTAAATATAGCGCGCAAAATTTTATCGGTGCGCAAAAAATTGCGGCCTGGAAAAATAATGTGCGGCAGGCATGGCCAGGCGTCACCCTGCGCCGTTTGGATATGCCCAAATACAGCATTACTTTCCGCGAAGATGTACAGATCAAAGTGAGCGTTAACCTGAACGGCCTGCAACCTGAAGACGTGGTGGTAGAAATGTTGCTCAGCCATCAAGCCAGCAAGGAGCAATTGCAGCAGGCTTTGCGTCATCCTTTTAGTGCACAGGAAGTAAACAAGGGAACAGGTGAGGTTATTTTTACGCTGCAATTAACACCCCAATTGTGCGGCAAACTGGAATACCGGATACGCATTTACCCGCGCCATGAAATGTTGACGCATCCACTGGAGATGGGCTTTATGCGCTGGCTTTAGAGCTCGTTAATCCGGCAGCAGAAGTAATCCAGAATTAATCATGCGCATATTATTCGCCACTTCCGAAGTCGCGCCTCTCATTAAAACGGGCGGCCTAGCCGATGTCAGCGCAGCCTTGCCCGCAGCCCTGCATGACCTTCAGGTAGATGTGCGCATACTGCTGCCTGGCTATCCCCAAGTATTAAGCGCCTTGTCCAATCTGCAAACAGTTGCTGAGTTTCCAGCTCTGCCGGGTTTTCCTGCGGCACGTTTGCTGGCGGATACTTTACCCAACGGCGTGCCGTTATGGGTTATTGAATGCCCCGAACTCTATAAACGCGGTGGCGGGGCCTATCAAAATGAAGCCGGTGTAGATTGGCCGGACAATGCGCAACGCTTTGGCCTGCTATCCAGAATTACTGCGCTATTAGGCAGTGCCGCCTCGCCCCTGAACTGGCATCCCGATGTCGTGCATTGCAATGATTGGCAAACTGGCCTGGCTCCGGTCTATCTGCACGGCGCAGCGGGTGCCGCGCCTTGTGTGATGACGGTACACAATCTTGCCTTCCAGGGTATTTTCCCACCCAAATGGGTAGCTGACATGGGCTTGCCCAAGGAATGTTTTAAGCTGGATGGTGTGGAATTTTATGGCAGCTTGTCGTTCATGAAAGCGGGTTTGTTTTACGCCGATCACATTACTACCGTGAGCCCTGCTTATGCCAAGGAAATTCAAACCGAGGCGCTGGGATTCGGCTTGCAGGGCTTGCTGTATCAACGGCGAGATGTATTAACCGGCATACTGAACGGCATCGATACTGAAGAATGGAATCCCGCCACTGACCCCAGAATAGTACGGACTTATAGTGCTTATAATTTAAACGGGAAATCGGCCAATAAACGCGCCTTGCAACGGCGCATGCAATTGCAGCTGGAGCCGGAAACTCCCTTGTTTGGATTGGTCAGCCGCTTTACTGAACAGAAGGGACTGGATGTGGTGCTGGAAATTGCCCCGCAACTGGCCGCATTGCCGGCGCAACTGGTATTGCTGGGCAGCGGTGACGAAAAAATGCAGCATGCTGCATCGCAGCTGGCGCGGGATTATCCTGGCCAGATCGGCGTACAAATAGGGTTCAATGAAACGCTGTCGCACATGATAGAAGCAGGCGCAGATATTTTTCTGATGCCCTCACGTTTCGAGCCTTGCGGCCTCAACCAACTGTACAGCCAGCGCTACGGTACGCCGCCGCTGGTGCATGCCACTGGCGGGTTGATTGATACCGTGGTGGACTGCAATAAATATACACTCATGCGCGGCAGCGCCAGCGGCTTCGTGTTCAAACAGATGGATGCGGCCACATTGCTGGACACAGTAGTCCGCGCCATAGAAACTTATCATGACATTGAAGCCTGGCATAACCTGCAATTGAATTGCATGCGCAAGGATTCTGGCTGGCGCAGAAGTGCGGCTGCTTATCTGGAAATTTATGCGCGCGTGATGAAACAGCGGGCTGGGGCAGCCTAGTGTAGTGTTTCACTCTAAACGGTACACTAGCAACAACGCTTGATTCCTTCCCACTGCTGTTGCTGCTGGCGCTGAAAGTAAGCCTGGCGTGATAGTGGCGGCTGGCCAGGGTGACTGGCTGCATGATGGGCCAGATACTGTTCATAAGCACTATCGCCGCTTAACTCACGCACTCCCCGCCACAGGCGTATGAAAAAAGCGCGCATAAATGTTAGTCGCGTGCCCATGCTTCCTCCAATCGAGTAGGTTGATGCGGCGATTCCGATAAGGGTGGCACAGGTTTTCCTTGTAGATGCCGCAGACAGACACGCAACATATCCAGCACGATCAGCCACAACAAGCATGCAAAAAACAGCATCAACACTGCGTCCAGACGCTGATTGAAAATAAGCTGCGGCGCAACGGCCGCTTTTTCCGGAGACAATACACC
>JAUSKS010000333.1 GCA_030646595.1 Gallionellaceae bacterium
TTGAACCTACGACCTTCGGGTTATGAGCCCGACGAGCTGCCAGACTGCTCCACCCCGCGTCAGCGAAGAGGCGAGACTATAGCAAACACAATGCGTTCAGTCAAATTTAATTCTGAATCTGGCCTACGCAATACCCGGGCAATACCTTGCTGAGCATTCAAACTTAGCGCTCCAAGCTCAGCCACAACTTCGCGTATACTGCCGCGTTATTTTGCGTCTTAATTTTTCAATACACATGGATTTTAAGCTACACACCACTGATGGCCCTGCGCGTCAAGGCACGCTGCAATTTATGCATGGCACAGTAGAAACGCCAGCTTTTATGCCAGTTGGTACCTATGGCACGGTGAAAGCCATGAGTCCGATGGAATTAACTGACATCGGCGCGCAAATAGTGCTGGGCAATACTTTTCATCTGTGGCTACGTCCTGGCTTGGAGGTAATCGCTGCACATGGCGGTTTACACGATTTCATGGGTTGGCACGGGCCCATCCTGACGGACTCAGGCGGCTTTCAGGTATTCAGCCTGGGGGCGTTGCGTAAAATTACAGAAGAGGGCGTGAAATTCCAGTCGCCAGTAAATGGAGACCAATGCTTTTTGACGCCGGAAGAATCCATGCGTATACAGCAGGTGTTGAATTCTGATATCGCCATGATTTTTGATGAATGCACACCCTACCCAGCAGATGAAGCTACAGCAGCGGAGTCCATGCGGCTTTCTTTGCGCTGGGCAGAACGCAGCAAGCGCGCGCACGAAGGCAATGCCAATGCGCTGTTCGGCATTGTACAGGGCGGCATGCACGAGAATTTACGCGATGAATCGTTAGCGGGGCTGGTTGACATTGGCTTTGATGGCTTTGCCATCGGCGGACTGTCAGTAGGAGAGCCCAAACAGGATATGCTGCGCATTTTGCAGCACACGGCACCCCAATTACCTGCTGACAAACCGCGTTACCTGATGGGCGTAGGGACGCCAGAAGATATTGTGGCAGCAGTCGCACAGGGGATAGATATGTTCGATTGCGTCATGCCGACACGCAATGCACGCAATGGCATGATGTTTACCCGCCACGGCGACATCAAGATCAAGAATGCGCAATACAGAATGGATATGCGTCCGCTGGATGAACACTGTGCTTGTTACACCTGCCGTAATTTTACCCGCGCCTATCTGCATCATCTGCACAGGCTCGGCGAAATTCTGGGTGCCCGGCTGAATACCATCCATAATCTGCACTACTATCAGGAAATCATGACCGATATCCGTGCCGCCATTACGGCGGGACAGCTCCATACTTTTGTTACCAGCTTCAGGCAAGCCCGTGCGGGTTCATGCTAGAATCCGCCGCTTCAAAATTTATTTTAGGGATAGCCACCATGTTTATCAGTAATGCCTATGCACAAACCGCTGCTCCTGCATTTGGCGGAGGGGTTATGGATTTTTTGCCGCTGATCGGATTGGCGGTGGTGTTTTACTTCATGATTTTGCGCCCACAGCAGAAGCGCGCCAAGGAACAAAAAGCCATGCTGGGTGCCCTGCAAAAAGGTGATGAAATTGTCACCATCGGGGGCGAGCTGGGCCGGATAACCAAGGTAGGCGACAATTATTTAAGTGTAGAAATCGCCGACAATGTGACCATCCAGATTCAGAAAAACGCGGTGCAAATCGTGCTCCCCAAAGGAACAATCAAGTCGCTTTAAGGTGCCCTCATGAATCATTATCCCCTGTGGAAGTATGTACTTATTTTTGCTGCGCTCGCGCTCGGTCTGGTCTATACCCTGCCCAATTTCTATGGTGAATCCCCGGCGGTGCAGATATTGCCTTTACGTGCCAACCTCAAGGCAGATAGCGCGCTTTTAAAACGAGTAGCAGAAGCATTGCAAGCGGCCAACCTTAATCCTGAGGCGGTTGCACTGGACCTTACCAGCGTCAAGGCACGGTTTGGCGATACCGATAGCCAGCTCAAGGCCAAAGATATTTTACATGCGCAGTTAGGTGAGGATTATGTAGTGGCATTGAATTTGTTGCCGCGTTCACCGCAGTGGCTAACCAGTATTAATGCCTTGCCTATGTATCTGGGCCTGGATCTGCGTGGCGGCGTACATTTTCTGTTGCAGATCGATATGAAAGGTGCGCTGGATAAGGCACTGGAGGCTGCTACGGGGGATATACGCAGCACTTTGCGCGAACAGAATATTGCTTATTCCGGTGTCAGCCGCGATGATAAATTGCTGACCGTCAAATTTCGCGATGCAGAGGCACGCAGCAAAGGTGTGACCGAACTCAAGCAACGCTTCAATGGCTTGATCTTCACTGATAAAGATGAAGGCAGCGAATATCTACTACTGGCTACGCTCAAGCAAGAAGAAGAAAAACGCATACAAGAAGCAGCTGTGCAGCAAAATCTGGTCACCTTACGCAATCGCGTAAATGAACTGGGCGTGGCTGAGCCTGTGATCCAGCAGCAAGGAATAGATCGCATTGTGGTGCAATTGCCTGGCGTACAAGACACTGCGCGCGCGAAAGATATTCTAGGCCGCACTGCAACCCTGGAAATACGCTTGGTGGATGATGAGCATACAGCCAGCATGGGCGCAGGTGCGCCCTTTGGCACCGAGATGTTTAAGGATAGGGATGGTACTACGCTATTGGTAAAGAAAAGCGTACTGCTTACGGGTGAACGCATAAATGATGCCCAGCCAGGTTTCGATAGCCGTACCAATGAGGCAGCGGTGCATATCAACCTGGATGGCGTAGGTGCACGTAAATTCAAGGAAGCCACGCGCGAAAATGTAGGCAAACGTATGGCCATTATTCTGTTTGAGAAAGGCAAGGGTGAGGTGGTCACGGCACCCGTGATACGCGAAGAAATTGGCGGTGGCCGGGTACAAATATCCGGCCAAATGAGCACTGAAGAAGCTAAGGATATTTCCTTGCTATTGCGTGCCGGCGCCCTGGCTGCGCCTATGGAAATTGTGGAAGAACGTACTGTAGGTCCCAGTCTGGGTGCAGACAACATTACCCGTGGCTTCCATTCCACGCAGATAGGTTTTCTTGCTATCGCAATGTTCATGGTTGTTTATTACCTGATGTTCGGTGGCATTTCAGTGCTGGCCTTGGGGGCTAACCTGCTCCTGCTGGTGGCACTACTGTCCATGCTGCAAGCTACGCTGACCTTGCCCGGCATGGCCGGTATCGCACTCACCCTGGGGATGGCGATTGACTCCAACGTACTGATCAATGAGCGCATACGCGAGGAATTGCGCAATGGCATGACGCCGCAGGCTTCCATACACGCAGGTTATGAACAAGCATTCCGCACCATACTCGATTCCAACATCACCACACTCATTGCAGGTGTTGCATTGTTCATGTTCGGCTCCGGCCCAATACGCGGTTTTGCAGTGGTGTTATGTCTGGGCATCATGACGTCAATGTTCAGTGCAGTACTGGTATCACGCGCCTTGGTTAATCTGATTTATGGTTATAAAGCTCGATTAACTAAAGTTGCTATCGGCTAAGAAAGAGAACGAATATGGAATTTTTCAAAATCAAACACGACATTCCGTTCATGAGTTACGGACGGTATACCACGGCCATTTCTTTGGTAACTTTCCTGTTGGCCATATTTTTTCTTGCTACGCGCGGATTAAATTTCGGCGTGGACTTTACTGGCGGGACGGTGATGGAGGTGCATTATGCCCAGTCCGCTGATTTAAACAAAGTGCGTGATCAATTAGCCAACATGAACTTGCGCGATGCGCTGGTACAAAACTTCGGCACCAGCAAAGATGTGCTGATACAAGTACCACTTAAACAAAATACCTCCGGTGCAAAACTCAGTGAGCAAGTGCTAGAACAATTACGGCAACAGGATGCCAGCGTGGAAATGCGCCGCGTGGAATTTGTGGGCCCGCAGGTGGGTAAAGATTTGGTGGAGAATGGCTCACTCGCATTGCTGCTGGTTTCTCTGGGCATTGTGTGCTATTTATGGTTGCGCTTCGAATGGAAATTCGGTTTGGCCGCGATCATCGCCAACCTGCATGACGTGGTTATCATTCTTGGTTTTTTTGCGTTTTTCCAGTGGGAATTTTCACTTTCGGTGCTGGCTGCAGTGCTGGCGGTGCTTGGTTATTCAGTGAATGAATCGGTGGTAGTATTTGACCGGATACGCGAAAATTTCCGCAAGATGCGCAAAACCGAGGTGGCTGGCATCATAGACAATGCTATTACGCGCACCATGTCACGCACCGTCATTACCCATGCCTGTACCCAGATGATGGTAACTGCCATGCTGCTTCTGGGAGGCGAGACGCTACATTACTTTGCGCTGGCGCTAACCATAGGCATACTGTTCAGCATTTATTCCTCAGTGCTGGTAGCCAGCCCCATCCTGATGCTGCTGGGTGTGTCACGCGAAGATTTTATCAAACCGGAAAAAACTACAGAAGAAGCGCTGCCCTGATATGGAATTAATCACCTCTGTCATTGATCTTGTCCTACATCTGGATGTTCATTTATTAGCACTCACACAACAATACGGCCTATGGATTTATGCCATCTTGTTCCTTATTATTTTCAGCGAAACCGGCCTGGTAGTAGCACCTTTTTTACCTGGCGATTCCTTATTATTTGTCGCAGGCGCACTGTGTGGCATGGGTTCGTTAGAGCTGGGTCTGCTTGCACCATTACTGATGCTGGCTGCATTTTCCGGTGATAACACGAATTACTGGATTGGTCGGCTCATTGGCACCAGCCTGGTCAAACATGCCAATTCACGCTTTTTCAACCATGCGCATCTGGAAAAAACGCATGCCTTTTATGAAAAGCATGGGGGTAAAACCATACTTTTTGCGCGCTTCCTGCCTATCGTGCGCACCTTTGCGCCCTTTGTAGCAGGAATAGCCATGATGAACTATCGCTTGTTCTTGGCGTTCAGTGCCTTGGGTAGCGTGGTCTGGATAAGTTTCTTTACCGTAGGCGGCTATTTCTTCGGGAATATTCCGGTGATAAAAAATAATCTCACCCTTATGGTGCTGGTAATAGTCTTTATTTCCATACTTCCTGGGTTAATCGAATTTATTCGCCATCGCAGACGACAAGCCAAGGCCAGTAATTTATAAGCTTATCTTAGGGCGCTGGTTGCGTTCTGATGCCTTGCATTTTTTCCGCATTCCAATGGGCAAGCGCCCAATCCCAGACTGAAAGCAAATCATACCCTGCCAGCTCCGCAGGCGGCTCCTGACGTAGAAAAATCAGTACCTGCCAGAGCAGGGTTGCTGGTTGCGTGGTGTTCACTGGTGCGGCCAAGGTCTGTTTGCTGAGTTTCTCGCCCTTATCATTCAGCGCAATGGGCAGATGCATATAGGATGGGGCGGGCAAGTTGAGCAAGCGTTGCAGCCATATTTGCCGTGGCGTGGAAGCAAGCAAATCGGCACCTCGCACTACATGGGTCACGCCCTGAAAAGTATCATCCACTACTACTGCAAGCTGATAAGCAAACAATCCATCAGCGCGCTTGATTACAAAATCGCCTATT
>JAUSKS010000005.1 GCA_030646595.1 Gallionellaceae bacterium
ACCTTGCTCGGCGTCAGCAATCCCGTCACCCTCACGATTCATGCCTTCAAATGCGGCATTGACCCCATGGATCCGCTGAAGAAACAGGAAAAATGTGGTGCAGACGCCAGCACCCAGATCAAGCGCTCTGATTTCGGCATGAAGTTTGCGTTACCTAATGTAGGGGACGAAGTTAAACTGGTATTTGAAGTGGAAGCTTACAAAGATTGACAGAAGCATGCGGGCGACTACGCATAGCTTTCCCTCCTGGGCTATGCTGCTCGCAGTAACCTTGCCGTGTTGCGTTTCAGCGGCTGAAACTTACACCGTCGACCCCAAGCATAGCAACATCCACTTCAGCGTCAGCCACTTTTGGTTCACCACTACCCACGGGCGGTTTGACAAACTCAGTGGCCAGGTGGCCCTGGATAGGGCTGCTAAAACCGGGATGATGGACATTACCATTGCGGCAGATTCGATCAATACCGGCATTGATCTGCGTGACAAAAATCTGCGCTCAGCTAATTTTTTCGATGTAGCCAAATTTCCCAATGTCAGCTATCAATCAAGCGCCTTGAGATTCAATGGTGATACGCCAGTCAGCGTAGAAGGCAATCTCACCTTGCTCGGCGTAACCCGGCCAGTAACACTCACTATCAGCACCTTCGAATGTGAACTGCCAGCAACTGATCAAAAGGAAGTATGTAAGGCGGTTGCCAGTACCCGCATCAAGCGCTCTGACTTCGGCATGAAATACGCGTTACCGCTGGTAGGAGATGAGATAACAATGAAGTTTGAGGTGGCTGCGTACAAATAAATGACTCCGTGTTATTTCTAGGCAGTTTCAAGCTCAAACAAGCTCAGTCAACATTCCATACCAACTCCGGCATTTTTTCTATTGCGCCCAGCCTGGATAAGGGGCTTGAGCGCAACCAATCCTGAAGTTTGCCGGTCAGTTTTGAGTCGCCCAGCACTTTAATATCGCCTTTTTGCACTGCATCACGAAAGTGTTGCTGGCAAACCCAAACCGCAGACATCGTTTTCAGCGAGCACTTAATCATGATGTCTACATCATAACCGGGGTTCTTCAAGCACAAGTCTATTTCACCGTTTTCAGAGACCAGCCACCAATCCCGTTTTCCTTTTGGTGCATCCGGGTATTCAAACTGAACAACGATGCGATAGCTTGGAAAAACCGTCGGATCAACAGTGCGTCGCATATCCCACATTAATAAACCCGCATCCAGATCATCCTTGTTTAAATTCGAGCGCACCCAACGATGACCCCATGCGCCAAATAGCTCAACAACCGGGCGCAACTCCAGGCCAGCAGGTGTCAGGCTGTAGGTATAGTTTCCTTTGTTGCCCGTTATTTTGATCACCCCGGCCTCTGCCAACCGTTTAAGTCGCTCAGATAATAATGTAGGTGACATCAGGGGTACGCCTTTTTTTAGCTGATTGAATCGAGTACTACCTGCAATCAATTCACGCACAATGATCAAGGTCCAGCGTTCGCACAACAATTGGGTTGCTTGCGCTAAAGGGCAGAACTGTCCGTAAGAATACATTTGTACACCTTTCCAGGTTAAGTCAAAAAAGCTTAGCGTTTTGACCGCTACAGATATTGTACTTCTTGATTCCTGTGCGTGATGTTAATTTATAAATACTTTCATCGCCATCAAGGTTTTAGAAGTAAATTATAACCACCACACACTAGGGGTCGCTTCGATTGCAACAGGCGTGGCGAAATACATCACAACTTATACAAGGAGAATAATCATGAACAAATCACTTTATGAAAGGCTGGGCGGCACTGAGGGGATAACCAAAATAGCGAGCGATTTAATAGATAATGATCTGGCAAACACAGCGACTGCCAATCGCTTTATTAAAAGCGACATCCCAAAAGTGAAGAATGCTGCTGCCACATTCATTATTTCCGGGACAGGCGGCCCCAATGTTTACAAAGGAAAAGATGTATTGTCAGCGCATAAGGGAATGAATATTTCTGCCGTGGAGTTCATGGCAACCTTGGATAATGCTTTGGCTGCATTGGCGAAAAATAATATCGGCCAGCGCGAGCAAGAAGAAGTTTTATTTATACTCTATAGCATGCGATCACAAGTCGTGCTCGTTTAATCGCACCCGGCGCTCTTTAGAGGGGTGACGATCTGTAACCATCGCGCCCCTACAACGGCATTTTCACCCGCAACGCCTGCCCTATCGCTTTTACTATTTCCGGGCTATCCCATTCACGCACACCGCGAACTTTTTCCACTACCCGTCCACGCCCGTCTACCAGCAGGGTCAAGGGTATGGTATTTGCTCCCAACATATTTTCCCAGAATAATTTATTATCAATATAGTTGGGGAAAGTAATTTTTGCCTGCTTGAGAAAACCCGTGGCGGCATCGGGATAATCGTCGGTGGAAATGCCGATGACATTGAATTGCTTGCCGCCATAGCGATTGGCCAGCCGTTGCAGCGAGGCCATTTCAGCGCGGCAGGGGCTACACCAACTGGCCCAGACATTGATGATGAGTGGCTTGCCACGATAAGCGGAAAGTTTGCTGGACTTGATCATGAGTCCATTCAACGGCCCTTCGCGTAGATAGCCGCCTATCTCTACTTCACCGGGAGTGCCGGCACATGCGATGGCAGGTAGACTTAATGCCAATAGCAAAATAAATGTTTTCATTACCAGCCTGATTCGCGCTCTGGTGTTGCGCTGATCTTGTGGATGCTCAAGTCAGCACCGTTAAATTCTTCTTCCGCATCAAGCCGGATACCCACAGTTTTTTTGATGACGGCATACACGATGTAGCCACCGCCAAAGGCAATGACTATGCCTAACAGTGTGCCAACCAGTTGCGACATGAAGCTGACCCCGCCGATGCCACCCAGCGCCTGCATGCCAAAGATGCCCGCTGCCAGCCCACCCCATGCGCCACATAAGCCATGCAAGGGCCACACGCCCAGCACATCGTCTATTTTCCAGCGATTCTGCGTGAGCGTGAACATCCACACAAACAGCCCGCCGGCAATGCCGCCTGTTATCAATGCGCCCAGCGGGTGCATCAGATCGGAACCCGCGCATACTGCGACCAGTCCGGCCAGAGGGCCATTATGCACAAAGCCGGGATCATTCTTGCCCGCCCATAATGCAACCAGCGTACCCCCTACCATCGCCATCAACGAGTTGACCGCAACAAGGCCGCTGATTTTGCCGATTTCCTGCGCCGACATGACATTGAAACCGAACCAGCCGACGGTAAGTATCCACGCACCCAAAGCAAGAAACGGAATGCTGGAAGGCGGATGCGCCGCAATCTGTCCTTCCTTGCTGTAACGTCCGCGCCGCGCACCCAGCAATAACACAGCAGCCAGCCCTACCCAGCCGCCCACGGCATGTACCACCACGGAACCGGCAAAGTCATGGAATTCCGCACCAAATGTGCTATTGAGCCAATCCTGTATACCGTAACGGTGATTCCACGCGATGCCTTCAAAGAAAGGGTAAATGAAAGCGACCAGTACAAAAGTAGCCAACAGCATGGGGTTGAACCTGGCCCGTTCTGCCACGCCACCTGAAACAATGGCCGGGATGGCGGCGGCAAACGTGAGCAGGAAGAAGAATTTCACCAGATCGTAACCATTTTTTTGCGCCAGTTGCTCGGCACCGGTAAAAAAACTAACGCCATAAGCGATACCATAACCGATGAAAAAATAAGCCAGCGTGGAAACAGCGAAGTCCGTAAGAATTTTGACCAGCGCGTTGACCTGATTTTTTTTGCGTACTGTCCCCAATTCAAGAAAGGCAAAGCCAGCATGCATTGCCAATACCATGATGGCACCCAGCAATATGAATAGCGCATCACTACCCATTTTTAGATTTTCCATGCTTTCCCCCGCCATAAAATCAAGTTGCCCAACTGCTCAGTGTTTTTTCCAGCCAGAACAAACCAACGATTGTTTTGCTGTCGGAAATTTTCCCCTGGCGCACCCACTCCAGCGCCTCACTCAGTGACAATTCAAACACCTCCAGGAATTCGCCATCGTCCAGTTTGCTGCCCTGATGCGTCAGGCCGCGCGCCAGAAAATATTCCATGCGCTCGTCGGCATAGCCTATGCACGGCCAGGTAGTAGCAAGATGTATCCATTCGCGCGCAACATAGCCGGTTTCTTCCAGCAATTCGCGCTGCCCGGTGATCAGTATTTCTTCACCGCGATCAATTTTTCCTGCGGGGATTTCAATAAATTCCTGTTGCGGTGCATAGCGGAACTGGCGCTCCATCACCAGCTTGCCATTGTCCAGCAAGGCTAGAATAGCGACTGCACCGGGATGATTGATGTATTCGCGAGTGCTGATGCTGCCATCCGGCAGGCGCGCATGATCCTTGCGCACCCTGATGAAATCGCCATCATAAACCAGCGCGGAATCAAGACGCGTTTCTTGCAAATTCATTCGGGCTTAAGGCAATAACAGGGAGTGTTGTACTGATGCAGCGCAAATAGACATCAGCATGCCCGGCATCAGGCCTAACGCCAGTACGGCCAAGCCATTAAGCGAAATCAACAGACTATTATCCGGTTGCATCACAATCGGTGCATGGCTTTCCGGTACATCAAAATACATCAGCTTGACGATGCGCAAATAATAGAACGCGCCTATCAACGAAAATAACACCGCCAGAATGGCCAGCGGAATATGCCCGGCAGAAATGACCGCTTGCAGCACCGAGAATTTGGCATAGAAGCCCGCCGTGGGCGGCACCCCGGCCATGGAGAACATCAACAGCAGCATCATGAATGCCAGCCACGGGCTGCGCTGGTTAAGCCCCTTGAAATCGTTGAGGGTATCTGCCTCAAATCCTTCGCGTGACAGAATCATGATCATGGCAAACGCACCCAGGCTCATCAGGATATAAACCACGGCATAAAACATGGCCGCGCCATAACCTTCGATGCCGCCGCTTAAGATGCCCAGTAATAAAAATCCCATGTGCGAAATGGTGGAGTAAGCCAGCATGCGCTTCAAATTGGTTTGTGCAATTGCAGTAATATTGCCCACTGCCATGGACAGCACGGCCAGAATGGCCAACATGCCAGACCAATGTATCATCAGCGGCTGCATGCCTTCTACCAGAATGCGCATGACAAAAGCAAAAGCGGCCAGCTTGGGCGCAGTACCTATCAACATGGTGACAGCAGTCGAGGCACCGTGATAGACATCAGGGATCCACATATGGAAAGGTACAACGCCGAGCTTGAAAGCCAGGCCCGATACCACAAAGACCAAGCCGAATACCAGCAAGGCCTTGTTGGGTACGCCATGTTTAATTGCATCAGACACGGCTGCCACTTCCAGTGTGCCGGTCGCCCCATAAAGCATGGACATGCCATACAACAACAGCCCGGAAGCCAAGGCGCCCAGCACAAAATACTTCATCGCTGCTTCAGTGGCGATGGCGGAATCACGTTGCAGCGCAACCATGGCGTACAGGCTGAGCGACAGCAATTCCAGGCCCAGATATAAAGTCAGGAAATGGCTGGCAGAAATCATGACCATCATGCCCAGCAAAGCGAACAAGGTCAGCACCATGAACTCGCCAGTAAACAGGCCGCGCAGGATCAAATAATTACGCGCATAGATGAGCATCATGGACACCGCCAGATAACTCAATACTTTCAGCACATCGGACATCAAATCGTCCACAAACATATTATGAAATAAATGTACTGCTTCATTTTCATGCGTGGTTACTGTGATCAACGTACAGCCTAACAGTGTTAGTTGCACCAACAGATAGGTCACAGTCTTGGCAGGGTTGGGCAGAAATAAATCTGCAATCAGAATAACGCTCACCATCACCAGCAGGAATATTTCTGCGTAGGCAGGGACTAAAGTGGCTAAGTAATTCATGGCTTCCTTCTTATAATTTGGAGCGGGCGAGATGCACCAGCAAATCATTGACCGAGGTGTGCATGATTTCGCTCAGCGGCAAGGGATATAAAC
>JAUSKS010000007.1 GCA_030646595.1 Gallionellaceae bacterium
ATTGAGGTGCGGGAGTACCTGAAGAAAAGACTGCTGAGCGCAGGCGTTTCCAAAATTATCATCGAACGTCCGGCCAAGAACGCCAAGATCACCATCTACACTGCCCGTCCGGGTGTGGTCATCGGCAAAAAAGGTGAGGACATTGAATCCTTGCGCGCTGAATTGCGTAAGCGTATGGGTCTGCCTGATGTGGCTTTGAATATTGAAGAAGTGCGCAAGCCGGAAGTGGATGCGCAACTGATTTCAGAAAGTATTACCTCGCAACTGGAAAAACGTATCATGTTCCGCCGTGCGATGAAGCGCGCCATGCAGAACGCCATGCGTCTGGGTGCCTTGGGCATCAAGATCATGAGTGCAGGGCGTTTGAACGGAATTGAAATTGCGCGTACCGAATGGTATCGCGAAGGCCGTGTGCCGCTGCATACCCTGCGTGCGAACATTGACTATGGTTTCTCCGAAGCAAAAACCACCTATGGCATCATCGGGGTCAAGGTATGGGTATACAAGGGCGATCACACTGGCGTGGAAGAAGTCTCCGCACCAGCAGCCGCTGAACCGGAAAAAAGAGCAAGAAAGTCGGGAGTGAAGCATGCTACAGCCAGCTAGAAGAAAATATCGCAAGGAGCAAAAGGGCCGTAACACCGGCATTGCAACGCGCGGCAACAAAGTCAGTTTCGGTGAGTTTGGCCTTAAAGCCATGGCGCGTGGCCGTTTAACAGCGCGTCAGATTGAAGCAGCGCGCCGTGCCATGACACGTCATATCAAACGCGGTGGCCGCATCTGGATACGCATATTTCCGGATAAGCCAATTTCGCAAAAGCCTGCCGAAGTTCGTATGGGTAACGGCAAAGGCAATCCGGAATACTATGTTGCCGAAATTCAGCCCGGCAAGATGCTGTATGAAATGGATGGCGTGGATGAGGTGATTGCGCGTGAGGCATTCCGTCTGGCTTCGGCCAAACTGCCTATCGCCACCTCATTTGTAATCAGACAAGTAGGGGCCTAATATGAAAGCAAGTGAACTGAGAACCAAATCCGCAGCAGACCTGCAGCAGGAATTGCTGTCCCTGACCCGCGCCCAATTTGGCCTGCGTATGCAGGTGGCCACCCAGCAACTGAGCAATAATAGCCAGTTGCTCAAGGTGCGCCGTGATATTGCCCGGGTAAAAACCCTCTTGACAGAAAAGGCCGCGCAACAATGAGTGAAACCACTACAAAACGTACACTGACCGGCACGGTGGTGAGTGACAAGATGGATAAGACCGTTACCGTTTTAGTTGAACGTAAAATCAAGCATCCCCAGTTGGGGAAAGTGCTGCGCGTATCAAAAAAATATCATGCGCATGATGAAAAGAATGAGTTCAAGCAAGGCGACATGGTGGCTATTGAAGAATGTCGTCCCTTGGCCAAGACCAAGAGCTGGCGCGTAACCAAGCTGGTGGAGAAGGCGCAAGCGGTTTAATCGGTCATGCAAATTTTGAGATGGGCGCAGTCGTTCCCTCCCTTTCAAGGGGAGGGCTAGGGAGGGGATGGGTTAGCGGTAGAGCCTGAACATTTGTAATCACAGTCGCGCCCCCGGATAGTAATCATAATTCTCATTCCCGATAAAAACGATCACTGCGTTGGCTTCATCCCAAGAAAGCGCTCACGTATTTTTTGGCTCATGGAATTGAAAATTTCCCCCACTGTTTGCGCTGAAGCAATAGCAAGTTGCAGTCGCTCAAACCGCTCCTCTGTTGTTTCTGGATAGTCGTGTGTAAATTCGTTACGGATGCGCCGCAGGTCAGCCCATTCCTCGGCATCAGGCAGCCAACCGAGCTGCTCCATTCTATTCAGGCGATCCAGCATCGGCATAGTCGAAATTTCTTCGCCCAGCGCATGCAATGCCGCAGGGATCAGCTTGGTGCCCATATCATCTTGTAAACGGGTGTAGCGATACGCGAACTGATCAAGCAGGCGACGGTCTTCCTTGCCCAAAGCAAGCAGATCAGCAGCAACCAAGTTGCGCTGCTTAAGATCATCAATCGCGTCGCGTAAAGCGTCTTGATGCACCCGACAGACTGCATACGCCTGTTGAAGCGCCAGCCACTCAGGTGTATTTTTCATAGTAACACCCCTGTTTCATGCGCCACACGCACAATGGGGCGGGGATCGTGCTCTACAAAATGCGCTGGAACATCGAGGTAGATTTCCGCACCATCCAGGCGACGCTCGAAATGGATGTGCTGCGCTGCAAATCGCAGGCCATGGTGGACAAAGAGATTGCGGTATATTTCCTGGCCTACAATCTGGTGCGCTGGGCGATGGCGAAAGCGGCATGGCTGGCGGACGTGTTGCCACGCAGCTTGAGCTTTAGCGGTGCCAAACGTGTGCTGGGGGCATTCGCCGACCAGCTCCGTCGAACAGCAGGCGATCAAGTTCGCGCTATGATCGCGACCGTGACGGCTTGTATTGCAACACTGCGAGTACCGTATCGACCCAACCGATTCGAGCCTCGCGCCAAGAAACGAAGGCCAAAGAAACTACCGCTGCTAACCATGCCGCGCCAGGTTGCGCGTGACTTCATTTATGCGCGGCGATTGCTTAACCGAGTGCCATGAGGCGCAGGCCCCATAGCCGCGCTTACTGCCGGGCTGCGGCATCTCCTGCTTCAACCAGCGATGCAGCCCCAACCCCTGCGTGAATTCACCGAACAGCGCCAACCCCGCATTGGCCGTCAGTAGCGCTTCCGTCGCTTCGACCTTGAACGAAAGTACAGTCTGTGTCAAAGTTCTCATCGCCCCGTCTCCTTTTGTCACCCGATAGGTGAGTGTCTCGATAACCTCAACTCTACCGGATCGCAGGACAGGCGGGGTTTCTAATTCAGTTGCGGAAATTCAATCGCGGGACTTGGGTTCTGGTGGTAAAGTTATCCTGGTTAAAGTTATCCTAACTGTTGTGTAATTAACATAATTGTATTTAGTTGTATTTAGTGCTTGTATTCACCCTCAAGTTTGAATACAATGTGCGGCTTCGTTTCAGAACCCTCTCCTCAATCCTCTCGTAAAGTGAGAGGATGCGAACGATAGGAAGAAACTGTTTTTATCTGCTGCTTCGGCGGTGTAATTCGTTTTACCGCCGTATGCGGCGGCCTGACCCGAACGGGTTCCAAAACTTGCCGCATTTGAGCGGACAAAGTTGGAGAGTAAAAAATGATACAAATGCAATCGGTTTTGAGTGTTGCCGATAATACCGGCGCACGTTCTGTTATGTGCATCAAGGTGCTGGGTGGTTCCAAGCGTCGTTATGCGGCTATTGGAGATGTCATCAAGGTCAGTATCCGCGATGCGGCCCCGCGTTCCCGCGTCAAGAAGGGTGAAGTGTATAGCGCAGTGGTGGTGCGTACTGCCAAAGGTGTGCGCCGTTCTGATGGTTCCTTGATCAAGTTTGATGGCAATGCAGCCGTGTTGCTGAATGCCAAGCTGGAGCCGATAGGTACCCGTATTTTTGGCCCGGTTACCCGCGAGCTGCGTACCGAGCGCTTTATGAAAATCGTATCGCTGGCCCCTGAAGTTCTGTAAAGAACCTGAAGTTTTAAGCCTGAAGTGTTAAGGAAGAATCATGCGCAAGATTAGAAAAAATGATGATGTCATCATCATCGCCGGAAAAGATAAGGGCAACCGTGGCAATGTGCTGCGTGTGCTGGATGACCGCTTGCTGGTAAGCGGCATCAACAAGGCCAAAAAACACCAGAAGCCAAACCCGGTTAAGGGTGAGACAGGTGGCATCGTATCCATAGAGATGTCCATTCATGCTTCCAATGTGGCCATTTACAATGCGGCGGCAAAAAAGGCTGACCGGGTGGGGATTAAAACGCTGGAAGATGGCCGCAAAGTGCGCGTCTTCAGGTCTAGCGGTGAAGTAATTGACGTGCAGGGGAATTGATATGGCTCGTATGTATGATTTTTACAAAGGCACAGTAGCCCCGGAATTGATGAAAAAATTCGGCTACAAGTCGGTTATGGAAGTGCCGCGCATCGAAAAAATTACGCTCAATATGGGCGTGGGTGAAGCGGTAGCGGACAAGAAGGTAATGGAACACGCAGTAGGCGACATGCAGAAAATTGCTGGCCAGAAGCCGGTGGTAACCAAGTCGAAAAAATCCATTGCCGGTTTCAAAATTCGTGAGAATTATCCAGTGGGTTGTAAAGTCACGCTGCGCCGCGCGCGCATGTATGAATTTCTGGATCGTCTGGTGACTGTGGCTATTCCCCGTATACGTGACTTCCGTGGTATTTCCGGCAAGGCGTTTGATGGTCGGGGCAACTACAATATGGGCATCAAGGAACAGATTATTTTCCCGGAAATCGAGTATGACAAGATTGACGCACTGCGCGGCATGAATATCACGATTACCACTAGTGCGAAGAGTGATGAAGAAGCCAAGGCACTGCTGCTGGCCTTCAAATTTCCATTGAAGGGCTAATAATTGAAGAACGCTACATTGAAGAATTGGAGATAAAAAATGGCCAGGGCATCTGTCATTAACCGCGAGCTGAAGCGTCGCGATACCGTAAAAAAATTTGCTGGCAAACGCGCCGAGTTGCTGGCAATTATCGGCAATATCAAGTTGAGCGACGAAGAGCGCTATACAGCACGGCAAAAATTGCAAGCCCTGCCGCGTGATTCCAGCCCGGTGCGTTTACGTAATCGTTGTGCATTAACTGGCCGTCCGCGTGGCGTGTTCAGCAAATTTGGCCTGGGCCGTACCAAGTTGCGTGAATTCGCAATGTGCGGCGAAATCCCCGGTGTAATCAAGGCAAGCTGGTAAGGATAAAATCTATGAGTATGAGTGATCCCATCTCCGACATGTTAACGCGCATCAGAAATGCGCAAATGGCGGAAAAAGTAACCGTGGTAATGCCTTCTTCCAAGCTCAAGGCGGCGATTGCCAAGGTGTTGCAGGATGAAGGTTATGTGGACGGCTACAAGGTTTCCAGCAATGACGGCAAGCCCGTACTGGAAATTGGCTTGAAATATTATGCCGGACGTCCAGTCATCGAAAAAATTCAACGCGTCAGCCGTCCCGGATTGCGTATATACAAGGGCTGCGAAGATATACCCAAGGTCATGAACGGTTTGGGTGTGGCTATCGTATCTACTTCCAAAGGATTGATGACTGATCGCAAAGCGCGCGCCAACGGCATAGGCGGCGAAGTGTTGTGCATCGTCGCGTAAGGGGAAACTATGTCCAGAGTCGCTAAAAATCCTATTCCATTGCCAGCCGGTGTCGAAGTGACCCTGGCGGCTGATAAAATTTCGGTAAAGGGTACCTTGGGTACACTGAGCCAGGCTTTAAACAGTGATGTGACTGTGCAGCGTCAAGGCGAACATTTGCAATGCGCTGCTACCAATGATTCGATGCAGGCCAATGCCATGTCCGGCACGGTACGCGCGCTTATTGCCAATATGATAGTAGGCGTGAGCAAGGGCTTCGAGCGCAAGCTGACGCTGGTGGGTGTGGGTTATCGTGCCCAGGCTGCCGGTGACACGCTGAATCTGACTTTGGGTTATTCGCACCCGGTGGCGTACAAAATGCCCAAGGGTGTAACCGTTGCTACGCCAACACAGACTGAAATTGTATTAAAAAGTTCGAACAAGCAGCAGGTTGGGCAGGTTGCCGCCGAGATTCGTGCCTTCCGTGAGCCGGAGCCTTATAAGGGCAAGGGTGTGCGTTATGCCGACGAAGTGGTGATCCTGAAAGAAACCAAAAAGAAATAATCGAGGCCATCATGTTTATCAAGAATGAAGCACGTCAGCGCAGAGCACGCAAAACCCGTGCAAGAATCGCTGAACAGAAGACAGTACGATTGGCAGTGAGCCGCAGCAATCTGCACATCTATGCTCAAATCATTTCAGCTTGCGGCAGCAAGGTGCTGGCCAGTGCTTCTACGCTGGAAGCGGAAGTGCGCAAGGAGCTGGCTAATGGCGGCAATGCTGCTGCGGCTGCACTGGTAGGCAAGCGCATCGCCGAAAAAGCCAAGAGCGCCGGTATTGCCGAAGTGGCATTTGACCGTTCCGGTTACAAATATCATGGCCGTGTCAAAGCGCTGGCAGATGCTGCGCGCGAACATGGCTTGAAGTTCTAGTGGAGAAATAATGGCTAAGTCACCAGCAAGAATGCAGCAAGCGGAAGAGAAAGGCGATGGCCTGATCGAGAAAATGATCTCGATCAATCGCGTGACCAAGGTCGTCAAGGGCGGACGCATTATGGGTTTTGCCGCATTGACCGTAGTGGGCGATGGCGATGGCCGTATCGGCATGGGCAAGGGTAAATCCAAGGAAGTGCCGGTCGCGGTGCAGAAAGCCATGGATGAGGCGCGCCGCAAAATGCTCAAGATCAGCTTGAACAAGGGTACTTTGCATCATACCGTGATAGGCCGCCATGGCGCAGCCAAAGTGTATATGCAGCCTGCTTCAGAAGGTACCGGCATTATTGCTGGTGGTGCGATGCGCGCGGTGTTCGAGGCAGTAGGGGTGCATAACATTCTGGCCAAATGTATCGGTTCCAGCAATCCTTATAACGTGGTGCGGGCAACGCTGAATGGTTTGCAGGCGCTCAACTCTCCCGCTGAAATTGCTGCCAAGCGTGGCAAGAGCATAGAAGAAATTCAGGAGTAAAAAATGGTACAGGCAAAAAAAATATCGCTGCCCAAGCTGAAAGTAACGCAGATTAAAAGCGTCATCGGCACCAAGGAATCTCATCGCGCCTGTGTGCGCGGCTTGGGACTACGTCGCCTGAATCAGACAGTGGAAGTAGAAGATACGCCGGCAGTGCGCGGCATGATTAACAAAGTGTATTATTTGATTAAGTGCAATGGTTAAGTGCGAGGCGTAAATGCAACTCAATAAAATTCAACCTGCAGCAGGCTCCACCCACGCCAAGCGTCGCGTAGGGCGCGGTATCGGCTGCGGCCTGGGTAAGACTTGTGGGCGCGGTCATAAAGGTCAGAAATCCCGTTCCGGTGGTTTTCATAAAGTGGGCTTTGAAGGCGGTCAGATGCCGCTGCAACGCCGCTTGCCCAAGCGCGGCTTTGTTTCTCTGACACGCTATGACAATGTGCAAGTACGTTTGTCTGATCTGGAAAAAATGCCGATAGAGGTGATTGATTTGCTGGTGCTGAAGCAGGCTGGGGTTGTTCCTGCTGCGGCTTTGACGGCGAAAGTTATTCTGTCAGGTGAACTTAAACGTGCCGTTAAATTGCAAGGTTTGTTGCTCACCAAAGGTGCGCGCGCTGCAGTGGAAGCGGCTGGCGGCAGCATCGCAGAATAACTAGAACAACTCAGGGCGAGCCAGTGGATTCAGTAGCTAAAAAAAATGCGAGCAAAGGCAAGTACGGTGACTTAAGCCGTCGCCTGTGGTTCCTGTTATTGGCCATGGTGGTGTATCGCATCGGCGCGCATATCCCGGTGCCGGGCATTGATCCCACCGTATTGGCTGATTTGTTCAATTCGCAGAAGAACGGCATACTCGGTATGTTCAACATGTTCTCCGGCGGTGCGCTGTCGCGCTTCACCATTTTTGCGCTGGGCATCATGCCGTATATTTCGGCTTCCATCATCATGCAGTTGGCGACCATAGCCGTACCGCAGCTGGAGGCGCTGAAAAAAGAAGGCGATGCAGGTCGCCGCAAAATTACGCAATACACGCGCTATGGCACCTTGATATTGGCCCTGTTTCAGGCGTTTGGTATCTCGGTGGCGTTGCAATCGCAAGCTGGTTTGGTACCGCACCCTGGCGGAATGTTTCAGATGACTACGGTCATCACTTTGGTAACCGGCACCATGTTTTTGATGTGGCTGGGTGAACAGATTACGGAACGTGGTTTGGGTAATGGTATTTCGCTGATTATTTTTGCTGGTATTGCAGCGGGCCTGCCGAGCGCGATAGGTAATACCCTGGAGATGGCGCGTACCGGTGCTTTTTCCATTCCGCTGGTGCTGTTTCTGTTTTTTGGAGCCATCGCCATTACTGCGCTGGTGGTGTTCGTTGAGCGCGGGCAACGCAAGATACTGGTGAATTATGCCAAGCGTCAGGTAGGTAACAAAGTATATGGTGGGCAGAGTTCACATTTGCCGTTGAAGTTGAATATGGCTGGGGTTATCCCGCCGATTTTTGCTTCCAGTATTATTCTGTTTCCCGCCACCTTGGCCGGATGGTTTGGTAGTGGGCAGGGCATGACCTGGTTGAAGGACATCAGCGACAAGCTGGCCCCTGGACAACCCATCTATGTGTTGCTGTATGCGGCCGCGATTATTTTCTTCTGTTTCTTTTATACGGCGTTGGTGTTTAATCCCAAAGAAACAGCAGACAATTTAAAGAAGAGTGGTGCGTTTCTGCCCGGCATACGTCCTGGCGAACAGACTGCGCGTTATATAGAAAAGATCACCTTGCGCTTGACACTGATAGGCGCGATTTATGTAACCCTGGTGTGCTTGCTGCCAGAATTTCTGGTAGTGAAGTGGAATGTACCGTTTTACTTTGGCGGAACTTCATTGTTGATTCTGGTGGTAGTCACCATGGATTTCATGGCGCAGGTGCAGTCTTACTTGATGACACATCAGTATGAAAACCTGTTGAAGAAAGCCAATTTTAAAGGTGGGTTAACGCGCTGATGGCCAAAGAAGATGCGATGCAGATGCAGGGAGAGATATTGGAATCCCTACCTAATGCAACCTTTCGCGTGAAACTGGAAAATGGTCATATCGTGTTGGGACATATCTCAGGCAAGATGCGCATGCATTACATACGTATCCTGCCGGGGGACAAGGTAACGGTTGAGTTGACGCCTTACGATTTGACTAAAGGGCGAATTATATTTCGCGCCAAGTAATTTAGGAGAAGCAAATGAAAGTACAAGCATCAGTAAAAAAAGTTTGCCGCAATTGCAAAATTGTCAGGCGCAAGCGGGTAGTTCGTGTGATCTGCAGCAGTGATCCACGGCACAAGCAACGCCAGGGTTAATTGAATCAAGCAGCAACTAGATGTATAATTTTAAACTTTTTGAAGAATAGGATAACTGCATGGCCCGTATTGCAGGAGTAAACATTCCAAATCATCAGCACACCATGATCGCTTTGACAGCGATTTACGGCGTTGGCCGTAGCCGTTCGCGCAAAATATGCGCGGCTGTGGGGGTGAATATCGCTACCAAGATTAAGGATCTGACTGATGCTGATCTAGACAAGCTGCGTGATGAAATCGGCAAATTTACCGTAGAAGGTGATCTGCGCCGCGAAATTTCCATGAACATCAAGCGTCTGATGGACTTGGGTTGCTACCGTGGTTTGCGTCACCGTCGCGGCTTGCCGGTACGTGGGCAACGTACCCGCACCAATGCCCGTACACGCAAGGG
>JAUSKS010000015.1 GCA_030646595.1 Gallionellaceae bacterium
CCTTGAACATCATATGTTCCAGCACATGCGCCACACCCGTCGTCCCGGTACGCTCATCCATGCTACCTGCGCGATACCATATTTGCTGCACCACGACTGGCGCGCGATGGTCTTCTTTGACGATCACCTTAAGGCCGTTGCGCAGTGTTTTCTCGAAGACCTCGGCCCGTGCTACAGCGCCAGTCAGCAACATCACAGGCAACAAAACCAACCAGCATTTCAATAATATTATGCGCATTTTTTAGCCCAAACCCACTCAATCAGAATAGAATAACAACAACCCACGCCTGTTACGACAGGCTCGTATTATGCGCTATTTTTTTATCTTTCGACCACCTCATGTCTGGCCCAAATGTTTAGTTTCCTGAAAAAAAATCCTGCGGAAAATTCCCCTTCCCCTAACCCTGCTCCGCAAAAAACGAGCTGGATAAGTCGGCTGAGGAGTGGCTTATCACGTACCAGCGGACAGCTGTCAGCCTTGTTTGGTAGTGGTGGCCAGATAAATGACGATCTGTATGATGAACTGGAAACCATACTGATAACCGCTGACGTAGGCATGGATGCCACACTTTTTCTGTTGGCCGAACTCCGTCATCACGTCAAAACACAGCGCCTCACTGAGGCCGGCCAACTCAAGCAAGCATTGGCGCAAAGCTTGCTCAAACTGCTGCGACCCTTGGCCCAGCCACTATTGATAGACAATCAGGATGGTCGCGCCGCACCGCGTCCTTACGTTATCATGCTGGCTGGCGTTAATGGCGCGGGCAAAACCACTTCCATTGGCAAGCTGGCCAAATATTTTCAGGGACAAGGCAAATCGGTGTTACTGGCCGCAGGCGATACCTTCCGTGCCGCTGCGCGCGAGCAATTGATGGAATGGGGTGCACGCAATAATGTTACTGTCATTGCACAACAAAGCGGCGACCCTGCTGCGGTCATCTATGATGCAGTGCAAGCGGCACAAGCGCGCAAGATAGATGTGGTGCTGGCTGATACTGCCGGACGGCTGTCCACCCAGGCGCATCTGATGGAAGAAATAAAAAAGGTCAAACGAGTCATCGGCAAGGCCTTGCCAGAAACGGCAACCTCAAGGGCAGCGCCGCATGAAGTGTTGCTGGTGCTGGACGCCAACACCGGACAAAATGCCTTGAGCCAGGTGAAGGCTTTCGACAGCGCGCTGGGTATCACCGGACTGGTATTGACCAAACTGGATGGCACGGCCAAGGGCGGCGTAATTGCTGCCATCGCCCATAGTTATCGTGACCGGGCGCATCCGATCCCAATTCGATTCATCGGTGTGGGCGAAGGACTGGATGATTTGCGCCCGTTTGTGGCGGAAGATTTTATTACGGCATTGCTGGGGCTAGAGGAGGCCTAGAGCCTGTCCGTGAATAATTTAGTAATATGTTAGTGCATGGTAATCTGCTAAAATTTGTAGAACAGTTTAGGAGAACAAGATGGGCTATGCAGAAAGAATATACGAGCGCGTCAAGAAGCTTTCCGATAGGGCGGCAGAAGAGGTTCTGGACTTCACTGAATTTGTTGCCGCACGGCATCAGAGCACAGCAATAGCTATCACTGACAAGAGTGAAAAAGCTCAGCGGCGTGCTGAGTTGGAAAAAGTGTTCAGTAAATATCAGGCCGATTTGAGCAATTTTAAATTTGATCGCGAAGAGGCAAATGCCCGCCGCTGAATTTCTGGACAGCAATGTTGTAATTTACGCGTATGGCAATGATATGCGTAAGAAGGCATGTGCGCTTGACCTATTGGCGACAACTCCAACGGTTTCTACACAGGTGTTCAACGAAACTGTTTCTGTTTTACGCCGTAAAAACATGTTGGCTGATAATCGCCTTGACTCAGTTGTTAACGATCTAGCCGCTTATTTAACAGTAGTCCAGGTCGAGCTTGTCACCATCAAACGAGCCGTAGCATTGATGATAAAACATCAATTGTCTTACTACGATGCCTTGATCGTTGCGACTGCACTTGAAGCTGGATGCACGACCTTGTATTCAGAAGACCTTCAGCATGGACAGGTGTTTGATGGCTCCTTACGTGTCATCAATCCATTTTTATCCTAGCCTAGCCGTGGCATTGGTGCCTCTCTGCAAGCGCCCAATGTAATCTGGAACAACCTACATGATCCATTTTAACCACGTCAACAAACGCTATCCCAGCGGCTATCAAGCGCTGAAAAATATTTCATTTGAAATCGCTGAAGGTGAAATGGTATTTCTCACCGGGCATTCGGGTGCAGGCAAAAGCACTCTGCTCAAACTGATTGCCGCCATCGAACGGCCTAATTCTGGCAGCGTCGTGGTCAAAGGAAAGAATGTTGCCACGCTCAAGAACAGCGCACTGCCTTATTTGCGCCGCAATCTTGGATTGATTTTTCAGGATCATAAATTATTATTTGACCGCAGCGTATTTGACAATGTGGTATTGCCGCTGCAAATCTGCGGCTTCGATCATCGTGATAGTGCCAAGCGCGTACGCGCGGCATTGGACAAGGTGGGGTTATTAGACCGTGAAAAAGCTCACCCGGTTGCGCTGTCGGGCGGCGAACAGCAGCGTTTGTGCATCGCCCGCGCTATCGTCAACCGCCCTGCCATCATGTTGGCGGACGAACCGACTGGCAATCTGGATGCGGACTCTGCCCATGACATTATGGGCATTTTCAAATCTTTTCATCAGGTCGGCGTAACCTTGTTGATCGCCACGCATGATGAAAATATTTTGCAGCAGTTCGAGGGGCGCAAGCTGGCATTAAAGCATGGGGAATTGCGCCCATGAAAAACTGGCTCAACCAGCATGTTCGGGTATTGTTGTTTACCATCCGGCGTTTTTACGCTACTCCCTTATCCAGCCTGCTTAATATTCTGGTCATCGGCATTGCGCTCAGCCTGCCGACAGGCCTGTATGTGTTAATGCAAAACATTCAAAATCTGGCTGAACAGGCGATCGGCAAACCACAGATCAGCATCTTTCTGAGTATGGATGCCAACCAGGACGACATCAGCCGCATCAGCAAAAAATTAAAACAGCACGACGAAATTAAATCAGTCGAACTTGTGCCGCGCGATCAAGCACTGGAACAACTCAAGCAAACTACCGGTTTGGCTGATGTAATAGGTGGCCTGGCGCAAAACCCCTTGCCCGATGCATTTATTGTTTATCCCAAAAATTTGCATGCCCAGGCACTACAAGCATTACGCGATGAATTGCAGCAGTGGCCCAAGCTTGAGCATGTGCAACTGGATTCGGCCTGGGCACATAAGCTGGAAGCACTGCTTAACTTTGGACGTTTAGCAGTGCTGATCCTGGCCATGCTGCTCAGCCTGGCGCTGGTAGCCATTACCTTTAACACCATACGCCTGCAAATTCTCACTCAGCGCGAAGAAATCGAAGTTTCCGCATTGATTGGTGCTACCAATAATTTTATCCGGCGACCCTTCCTGTATTTTGGCTTGTTGCAGGGACTACTGGGAGGTGTTGCGGCATGGCTCATCATTATCATCAGCGTGGCTCTACTCAATAGCAGTCTTACTGGACTGGCAGAACTATACGCCAGCCACTTTACTCTGCACCCTCCTTCTGCTGGTGACAGCCTTACCTTGCTGTTATTTTCTGCTTACCTCGGCTGGCTGGGTGCATGGTTGTCGGTCAAGCAGCATTTGCTGTCCATGCTTTAGCCCCCGGGTTTTGAAAACCAGTTTCTCATTTTGGATTCGCAGGTGTTGGAATTTCTCATACTCTGAAAATTGAATACGTCAAAAAAGATTTTTATCTTTTTGCTTCTACAGCATAGTAAAAAACCAACTCCATGGCATGTTATGTGCTTGCCACTCCAAGTATGGCACTTATTGTTGAAAATAATATGAAACGCCAGAAAAATGAAAGCACAAGCTGCACTCACACACATTCGTCAACTCTGCTGCCTTGGTTTGGGTAGCGAAGTTATTATGCCGGCCTTGATGCAAGCGCTACATGACTGTATCCCCAGCTATCAAAATATTTTCTTTTGGCTCGATGAACATGGACAGTACACGAATATTTACGATGAGGATTGGTCAGGCAATTTAAAAATTGCACAACTCTACTTTAAGGAATTTAAAGACGCGAAAGAAAAAGATTTCTGGCCAGGTAGTTCGGTACTCATAAAAAGCAATGCTGAAGTTCTGCATAGTAGTACGTATCTAAATAAAAAAAGCATGCGGACAGATTTTTACAATGTAATTCTTCGTGGGATGAATGTCCATTACTTAATGTATGCCAAAGCGCAGGAGCAAGGCCGCTGTATGGGGATAATAAATTTATGTCGTCCCATAACTAGCAAACCCTATACCCTGAAGGAGGAAAATAATTTGCGTGCCATCATGCCCTATATTGCACATAGCCTGCATCCCCAAGCGGATAAATCAGCCTTTGCGGATACAGGAGAACAAGGTCTCGCCATTATGGATACAAATGCGCAAGTGCGTTACCTCTGTCCCGGCGCACAAAGGCTGTTGTTTTGGGCCAGTCATACACAATTTTCTCCGCAACATCTCCCCCATGTAAAGCTCAAGCCTACTCCTCCCGTTTTACAACAACTCTGCCAGAATCTAATCGCTGTCTTCAAAGGACAAGCCGCTTCAGCACCGGTCGCGGAACTTTGCAATGCATGGGGACGCTTTGTCTTCCGTGCCCATTGGCTCGACCCCTATGACCACTGTGCCAGCACATTAATCGGCATCACCATCCAGCGGCAAGAGCCACTGGCATTAAGCATTACCCGGCAAATGCAAAATCTGCCTTTGTCGCCCAGACTCAAGGATGTCTGTTTATTATTTGCCCAAGGACAGACCCAACGGCAAATCGCTGAGCACCTGCGTATCAGTACGCACACTGCCACAGATTACATCCGGGTGATATATGAAAAATTAGGCGTACACAACCGGGAGGATTTACTCAAGACACTCCAGGCGCAGTTGATGATCTGACCTCAATTCCTGAATATAAACCTCGATACATGCAGAAAAACGATGAAATCCCCCCTGAGCAGGGGGGAGACATCGGGAAATTTATTGCTTACCATGCATATTAAGAGTGCTCTAAAAAATTACTGCTCGCCCACATGCCCTCCAAGTTTAGCCGAAACTAAAATCGGGATTTTTAGAGGGTTTTTGAATTTAACTGTAAATTCACTTTTCTAAGAGGGAGTAGCCATGCGTTATCTTGTTAAGCTGTTTTTCATATTGTCTTGTTTCCTTACCTTGCAACCTGCAAATGCGTCTGGTCCGGGCACTTACACTTTTTATGACTTTGACACGCCAGGGCCTTTCTCTAATTTTGATATCTATACAACCTGGTTGGATGCACCCGCATCGGGTGTTGTGAACGCTAATATCTATCCAGCATTTCAGTTTGCGTTTCAGAACGGTGGTGGTTATATAGGAACACAGATGAATCTTAATGGCACAGGTAGATCCGTGCTTTTTTCTATCTGGGATACTGCTGAGAATTCCCAGACAGCAATAGGCACCTCTTCCAATTGCGTACGTTTTGGGGGAGAAGGTACGGGGGCTGGTTGCCCACTATGGGATTACGGATGGGTAGCAGGGCGCGAATACCGGCTGCGGGTGGTGTCAGCGGGCATTGATGCGACTGGTGAAAATTGGCGCGGTGAAATCAAAGACATGGTCACCGGCATAGAAACGGTACTGGGTGTTATTCATCTTGCCAACACACCTGGTTATACGGGCTATGGTCAGTTAACAGGTGGCCTTACCTTTTTGGAATATTTTACTGCGACCACCTGTACCGGCAATCCGGCATCCAAGATATTGTGGAGAGGGCCATATGCAGAAAATGGGCTTTATGGTGCCCGTTACGCATATTCTGGCTATAACAGATGTGTGAACCTGGATGTTGCGACCAGTACTGGCAAACCCACCGTAACCCATGAAATTGGTGACAGTGTTCAACATACTACAGCCCAAGAACAAGAACTGTGGAATTCGCCGGTGGTCACGACCCAGCCAATGACCGGCAGTACACCAAATTGCGCGACGTTCAATGCCACAATCAATACCTGGGGATTGGCGAGTAATCTACGGTTCCAATATGGTGCAACCTCTGCATTTGGTTCGACAACTGCCGATATTCCGGTGACCTCTACAGCCGCTACGCCCATTGCCAGCAATGTATGCAGCTTGATGGCAAATACTACCTATTACGCACAGGCGGTGGGTACCTATAACGATCCTGTGAAAGGTGTCTTGACCACCTATGGGGAGACACTGCAATTTACCCTGGATGCCAGCGGCAACATTATTGTCGGCAGCGTTATCGCTGCTCCTCCCACGGTAGACTCTACCACGGTTTCCAATATTCAAGGGACCACCGCTGCGCTGTCTGCCACAGTCAATACCAATGGTAGCGCAGGAAGAGTATATGCCCAGTGCAAAACAGGTACCGGGGATTACACTGGCTATGGCCTCACACCACCTATTATGCTTGCTCAACAGCCCATTAAGGGAAGGATAATAGGCTTTGATATAACTGGGCTGACACCGAGTACAACCTATACCTGCCGTATCGGTGCCTGGAACAATGGTACGGAGTCGGATACCTTGGGTACTCCAGTATCCTTTAACACCTTAGACCTTGTGAACACTACAGGCTATTCCAATCTGCTAAAAACCAGCGCCACCCTCAGCGGCACGGTCAACAACAATGGTAGTGATGGCGTGCTGTATGGTGCATGTAAAACAGGTACCGGACCCTACGTCAATTTTGGCAGCAAACCAATTCCGGCAACAAATGGGGCGGTAAGTGTCGACCTCATAGGTCTGGCGCAGAACACAAGCTATTCCTGCCATATTAGTACTTGGAATAACATAATGATGACAGAGACAACAGGTACGCCTGATGTGATATTTAACACCCTCCTCTACGACCCGCCTACAGTCAGCCCCACTGAGGTTTCCAATATCCAGCAGACCACTGCCACGCTGACTGCCACAGTCAATACCAACGGCGGGCCTGGGAGAGCCTATGCTCAGTGTAAAACAGGCACGGGTGAGTATGAATACGCTAACGGCATTACACCCCTTCCTCAGCAACCTATTAACGGGCTGGTAAGTTTGGATATATCAGGTTTGTCCGCGATTACTGCCTATACCTGCCGTATCAATGCCTGGAATAACGGAACAAATGCAGAGACGATGGGGATACCAGTATCGTTCACCACGTTGGCATATCCTCCCACGGTAACTACCACCGGGGCTTCCAACATTCAACAGACTACCGCTACACTTAACGGTACAGTGAATACTAATGGCGATCCCAGTGGAGGAGTCTATAGCCAATGTAAAATTGGCACGGGTGCCTATGCCGCTTACGGTGCCATATTGCTGTCTCAACCTACTAATGGCACGGTCAGTGTTGCAATTACGGGGTTACGGGCAAACAAGACTTATTACTGCCATTTGAATGCCTTCGGTAATCATACGGGGAATGTACCGGACACCATCGGCACTCCAGATGTAACCTTTAAAACGCTGAAATAGTGTTTTTCAGGACTCATTTAATAGGAGGATAGGAATTGGAATCTAATAGGTGGGTAACTCATTGCCCACCTATTTCAGAGGGTTTCCACATTCTGACAGATGTGGCCTCCCTAGTTACTGCAAGGAATATTACTCTACCAATCTATAAATATATTTTTAAAAACCACAGTTACTAAGGGGATCTATCATGAAAAAACAGTTATTAGCCCTCTGGTTGGGAATAGCGTTGTTGTTTGGATACGGCGCAGAATCAACGGCAGCGACAGTGACAGGTACAGTGTGGACGTGGGGATACAATTCCAGCGGCCAATTAGGTAATGGTACGGTTAGCCAAACTCCACAGCCCAACCCGGCAGCCATTAGTGGCGTGAGCAGTGTGGTTGCAGTAACCGGCGGCTTGTACCACAGCCTGGCTGCAAAGGCCGATGGCACAGTGTGGGCTTGGGGAAAGAATAATACTGGTCAGGTAGGTGATGGCACTGGCATTAATCAGTCAACCCCAGTGCAAGTTATTGGCCTGACTGGAGTGATTGCTGCTGCGGCAGGATTTGAACACAGCTTGGCGCTGAAAGCTGACGGTACAGTATGGTCCTGGGGGAAAAATTATTTCGGCCAGTTAGGTGATGGCACTGGCATTAATCAGTCAACCCCAGTGCAAATCAGCGGCCTGGCTGGTATTACTGCTATTGCGGCTGGGGATGATTTTAGCTTGGCAGTAAAATCCGACGGTACTGTGTGGGCCTGGGGGCAAAATAATGTTGGCCAACTAGGTAATAATATTTCTACCTATGAATTAACTCCGGTACAGATCAATGGCCTTGCTGGTGTAATTGCCGTTGCTGGCGGATTTGGGCACGGCCTGGCCCTGAAATCTGACGGCACGGTATGGGCTTGGGGGGAAAACAGATATGGAAAATTAGGTGACGGCAGTAATACTAATCAACCGACCCCCATCCAGGTTCACGATCTGGCTGATCCTAGCGGCTACCTGACTGGAATAATCGCCATTGCAGCAGGAGAAGAACATAGCCTGGCTGCAAAAGCAGATGGCACCGTGCGTGCCTGGGGTAATGGTTATAACGGTCAGTTAGGTGATGGCAGCACCACCGAGCGCTGGACCCCAGTGCAGGTCAGTGGCCTGACCGGCGTAGTTGCCTTGACCGCAGGTGCAGGAGCCTATCACAGCCGGGCACTAAAATCGGATGGGGCAATATGGGCTTGGGGGCGCAACCAGTATGCTGAATTAGGCGATGGCACGCTCACCCAACGGTTAACCGCGGTGCAGGTCATCAACCTTTCCAATGCAGGGGGTGTCGGTGCAATGGGTGGGGGTAGCGATCATGGTCTGGCCATTATCCGACCCTATATTGATTTAATTGCCAGCGCGCTTAACGTAACCTTGTCCGGTAATAATCTAGTTATTGAGGATGCAGTCAGCAACCAAGGCACAGGCGACTCAACCGTGCCATTCACTACCAGCTACTATCTTTCCAGCAACACGCTTTATGACACCAGTGACATACTGCTATGCAGCCGCAATATCAGCGCTTTGGCTGTCGGTGTAACAAATACGGCTAGCAG
>JAUSKS010000019.1 GCA_030646595.1 Gallionellaceae bacterium
CCCTTGCCCAGGGAAGACACGACTCCGCCAGTAATGAAGATATATTTGATCATGGAGCGTCATGATACCGTAAAACAGCCTTCCCCTCAAAATGATGCAGCGGTTTACTATGCGAGTTCTTACCCTTAATGGCTGGATAGGCTTATGATTTCTATTAACCCTGACACCGTCGGCTTTGTCGCCGCCCTCCTCACTACTGCCGCCTTTGTGCCTCAGGTGTGGAAAGTTTGGAAAACGCGCAGCACACAGGATATTTCACTCGGCATGTATCTCCTTTTTATCAGTGGCGTGATGCTGTGGCTGCTCTATGGGATTTTGCTGGTCTCCTGGCCCATCATCATCGCTAACGGCATGACGGCTTTACTGGCAGGCGCAGTGCTGGTTATGAAAATCAGTTTTCGCTAAACCATTTCCCAAAAAAAACCCCTCTCTTTTGAGGGAGAGGGGAAAGGGGAGAAGGTAGCTGCCGCCTTTATTTTTTAAGTGTTTTTAACAGTCTGAATTAACGACTATCCTTCTCTCAAGACAACAAGCTCGCAGGTTAAGTGGAGCGTAGCGATACCCAACAAAAATTTCCGACTACATCAAAAACGATGGGTATCGCTATGCTCAACCCATCCTACAGATTCAAGACAACAAAGGATTACTTTTCACCAGTTTCATAAATTCATCCGCAGGTATTGGCCGACTGAAATAATAGCCTTGTATTTCATCGCAACCACGGGCACGCAAGAAATTGAGCTGTACCAGCGTTTCCACCCCTTCCGCAATAACTTGCAAGTTGAACTGATGCCCCATGCTGATAATGGAACGCACGATGGATGCATCGTTGTCATCAAACTCAATATCACGTACAAAAGACTGGTCAATTTTAAGTTTGTTCACCGGCAATTTTTTCAGGTAGTTCAAGCTGGAATAGCCGGTGCCAAAATCGTCTATGGATAACTGCACACCCAGTTCATGCATTTTGCTTAACAAGGTCATAGCTGTTTGATTGTCACCCATCATGATGCCTTCGGTAATTTCCAGCTCCAGATCGTCTGGACGCAACCCGGTTTCCTCCAGAATGGAAACCACCAGTTGCACTAACTCCATTTGGCGTAATTGCCGAATAGAGACATTAACCGCCATCGGAAAAACGGGTATCCCCTGCTTGCGCCATGCAGCCAATTGGGTGCAGGCCGTGCGCAACACCCATACACCAATCGGTATAATCTGGCCCGTTTCTTCTGCCACTGGAATAAACTCTGCCGGCGAAACCAGACCTTTTTGCGGGTGATTCCAACGGATTAATGCTTCTACACCACAAATCTGCCCGCTCGCCACATTGACCTGCGGCTGGTAATGCAACATAAATTCATTACGCGCCAGCGCCAGGCGCAAATCTTTTTCCATGGAAAATAATTTATAGGCATGGAAATTCATTTCCGGCGCAAAAAACTGGAAGTTGTTGCGGCCTTCTTCTTTAGCGCGATACATCGCCACGTTGGCATTTTCGATCAAGGTATCCACATCCTCTGCATTGTCCGGATAAATGCTGATGCCTATGCTGGCCTGCACGGAAATTTGGGCATCATCAATGTCGTAAGGATCGGCCGATATTTTCAATAGCCGTTGCGTTACACGTGCTGCGCCATCAGCATCCGCTTCGCGTAACAATAAAATAAATTCATCTCCACCATTGCGTGACAGGGTATCCACTTCACGTATGCAACGCTTTAATCGCAGCGCGACCGCCTGTAGCAGCTTATCGCCTGCTCCATGACCTATGGAGATATTCACATATTTGAAACGATCAAGATTAAGAAACAGCAAGGAGAATTTTTGACCGTCGCGCTGGGCTGTTGCCAGCAACTGGGCAATGCGATCATGCAACAAAGTGCGATTAGGCAACCCAGTAAGCACATCGTAAAAAGACAAGGCATGGAGATTTTTTTCAAGCTGTTCTTTCTTGACGCGGTTGCGATGTTCACCTGCCACCAACATAATCAGCCCTGCCAGACTTAGTAATATATTGTATGTCCATACATCGGCTGCTTCAGAGGGCGTGTTGTTAAGACAAACCCCGGAATCGTATCCTATGCTGGAGCAACTGCTGAAGTACATCATCAATAAGGTTAGCCCGATAACCAGTAAATCAAATCCGAATGCAGCCCACACAATGAAAGGGAAAAGCATATAAGCTTTGAGGGGATAGCCATATAGGGTTATGCCAAAATCGGTGAATACCATCAGGCATTGCGTCATCACGGCAAGGTATAGCATGATGGCCTTTTTGCGTGACTCCGGCGTCCACGCAAAAGCCTTGGGGCGGAACAAAAAGATCAAGGCGGGGGCAAACAACACCACACCCAGCATGTCGCCCATCCACCAGAATTTGAAAGTGGCAACATACTCCTGCCAGTCAATCACTTCCTGCCGCGCCAGCCAGATACCACCACTGGCCGCGCCAATCAAGGTGCTGACTACTGCGCCCCAAAACAATAACCGGAAAATATCGTACACATCGTGCAGATCAATATTAAAACGGCTATAACGATTTAACAGATAAGCCCCCAGTGCCGCTTCACCAGCAGCACCCACGCTGATACCAAAGGCCGCCAGAAATGGCAGCCCGGAAATAAGATTGCTCGCCAAGGCACCTAGCAAAATGCCCGGCCACAATTGCACACCAAACAATAACAAGGCCGCCAATGCAATGCCTGAAGGGGGCCAGAACAAGCCCACCAAACGCCCTACTAACGGTAATTCCAGCCCGATCTGGGCAGTCACAAAATAAGCCAGCGCCAACATTCCAATGCGCAATATATGGGTTTTAAAATGCGCTTGAAATCGTGCTAAGACACCTTCGCCAGTCACCATAGGAAATATCCTGTTTTTTTATTTAAGCGCAGCAATTTAATACGGATAGGCGTGGTGCAAACTCACTCCCCCATCCTTCCCCCTTTACGGTGCATTGGTTGTAATTTTCATTCCTCTACCTTGCCGGAATACTCAAACACAATCGGCTCCAGCAAGGGACGTTCACACGCATCTCGCAGCAAAGCAGCGGTCTCGCTCAAGGCCAGCGATTTCAAACGACAATGTGAGTACCACACCCCATCAGCAGCTTCGGCTATTCCACAAGAATGATGGGGCGGGTGATGCTCCGCGTCTGTGCCTGTGACCGACGCACCCAAATCATTCAAGGCAGCCACAGGCAAATTGGGAAAACGGCAACGGGCGGTACGCACCCATTCCAGCAAACGGGTCTGTTGTGCACAATCGCCGACGTTGCCATCTACCAGCACCAGATCATAATTTTCCAGATCGGGCTCTGGCATTTCCTCCCAGGCTTGCTGAACCAAATGATGCTTGGCCCCCTTCAGCATCTTGTTCAAAATGCGCCGTGAACCTGGCGCTTCGCCGAACAGCAGGATGTTCATGCTGCCAACCTCTCCACATGGGGCAAGGAATCGAACAAGGCGAAATGGGTAATCTCATCAATTTCCAGAGTAACTGCGACCGTCAATACATTGCCGATTTTCATAGGTTCCCCTAGTCGGGTCATATGAATTCCAGCTTTACGAAACATTCTATCTACAGCAACGCTTGTAACGCTTACATAGCGCTGAATTTTATTTTCTTGAGCAAACCGGACTGCCATTTGAATCATGCGCATGGGCGTCTCACTCAACCCAAAGCTGCTACTTTCTACTTTGCTACTGTCAAGCGCAAACCGGCTCAATTCCCATATGTCTGCTTGTTGCGGCGCAGGTCGGCCCTGCAAGAGTTGTGGGAACGTATCCTTTAACATATAGGGGCCGGTAGTTGGTAATAGCCGCCAACATCCAACAACTTCATCCTCATCATCTTTTGCAAGTACATATACAGGATTGGCCCGGTCAAACTCATCCTGCTCCATTCCATCTATACTTCTTACCTTCCAGCCCAGCCGCTCATAAAAAACTTTGTGTCTGAGCCTGTACATTCCCATTACGGCTTGGCGAGTTGAAAAATTGTTTTTATTTTCCGCAAAAATAATTTGTCCCATTGCCTTGGCTCCGTCGTAAGTTGATGACAGTGCTATAAGACTACGAAGCCCAATGGTTTCCTAGCTGTCAAATCTTACAGGGACAAGATGTTATAAGCGCGGCTGTATCCAATATCTGGAGCCATTTATGAAGGACAGAGTTTTTAGCGGCGCTCCCAGCACACACCACGTTCCATTATTGCTGGCGGTTTTAAAAAATACTCAGGGCAAATCTGGAAAACGAAATAAAGTTTTATTTTGAAGCGGGGTAATAAGCCCTAGAGAAAGGGCACGTGAAATAGCATGCTGCCGGTTAGTCACTCCCATTTTATGAGCTGCATTTTGTAGGTGGAAGGTTATAGTGCGCTCGGAGACATTAATGATGCTTCCGATTTCCCAACTGGTTTTTCCTTCAGCCGCCCATAACAAACATTCTTTTTCCCGTTTAGTCAGTGCGACCTGGCCTAAGGGCACAGGGCCTTTGCTAAGAACAATACGCTGAATTGCTTCATGGAGGTAACACGCTAATAATTGTGTCTTGCCCATCATGGCCGACATATCTTCCACAGCTTCATTAGAATTGCGCGAAGTAGCCACACTCAACATAGCAGCTTCGCCTCTACTCCCTTGCACGGGAAAGCTGGCACCATTGACCAGTCCGCATGATTTTGCTTCATCTAATAATTGAAAAGCTGGGCGGCTACTAAAAGTACGGGCCTCCCACACTATCGGGATAACACGTCTATCTATTAAACAATGTTGAACAGTAGGATCAATGTTTTCATACCCAGCTTCGCTATAGTGATCACGCCATTCTTTTGGGTAGCCACTAAATACAAATTGATACGGCTGTACCGGCGATATATTCACCCTGACCCCATAAATAAAATGTTCAAATCCTAATTGCTTAACAATTTCGGTGGTCGCAGTATGCAACGCCTCCACCGTATCACAATTGTGCAATGCTTCGAACAGGTTCAAATCAGTCATGGTTTTTCTCCTTGCATTCAAAAATTACAAGCCGTCCCCGTCAAGGGGTTATAAGATTTAATTTTTTAAAATAAACCCGTTCAATAGTATGAATGTCTTTACCCAGTACGATACGGTAGACCGACTCATGTAAATAATTTGCTAATAATTGCGCTTGGCTAAGGTGATGAACAATATCTTTCCGGGTTTGCTTTGTATCTCTGTCTACTGCCACACTGAAAAGTCCAAACCCGCCGCCCATGCCATGCAATGGAAATGTTGCACCATTTACCAGGTTAAAATCCTTGGCTTCATCCATTAATCGCTGGGCATCAGGCCGCAAATCTTTCAGATCAGTCCATGTGAGTGGAGTAACTCGTTGCATGCTGTGCCGAACAACAGGATCAATTTGTTGGTAATCGACTACGCAGTAATGCTTCCACCATTCTTCTGGATAGCCACTGAGAATAAATTTGTACGGTGGTGTCAAGGCATTGTTTAACTCTGCCCCATAGATAAAATGCTGAAACCCCATTTGCTGGGTAATGAGGGTAGTCTGGGCATGCAATTGTTCGACCGTATCGCATTTCAGCAACGATTCAAACAGGGCAAAATCAATCACGACTTTCTCCTCGCTCTGCACCAAGACTCGCTGTGATCCAATTATCCACAAGATGGAAAGCGCTGTTCTCTTGCGGCTGAACCCCGGAATTATTCCACTGGACTGCTGATGGAATTCTGGACTTTAATAAGCCCTATCGTTTTACTGGGATTATTGTATAACAAATTGATCGGGAAAAGGAAAGAGGTAATTTACACAGAAGATTATGTGTATTTATGGGTTGCAATAAACACAAAACAGCTTAAACTGGCTAAACTTTAAAGGATCAGCTATGAGCACTGTTACATTTGACACGCTAAAATTCGTTAAAACGCTGGAAGCGAGTGGCATCAACGAAAAGCAGGCAGAAGCCACGCGGAAGCTTATCGTGACGCGTCCGCCGATCAAGAGTTGATAACCAAACCCGATTTGCAAATTGAACTGGCCCCCATCAAGGCAGACTTATTGATGATGAAATGGATGATGGGTTTGATCTTGGGCGGTGTCGTTGCGTTGGTATTGAAATCCTTTTTTTGAGAATAGTAAACAGGATTTCTCCCTGCTGAACAATCCCTGACAACAATTACCTCGTGCCCTTGGCGAGCGATAATGAAATATTAGGACTTAAAGGATTAACGCTGACTTTCAACCGGGATGGCTCAATAATCAAATCCATGTCCTCCATCGGAATAGCGCCGAGCAATACTTGATTGCCCAACATTAAAGCACCTGTTACGCATTCTCTTCCCAGCATGGATATTCTGATGGGCGCAACATAATCTACCAGGTGGGATTTCCCGTCTGCTGTTTGTACTTCGCGTTGCTTCAGGGGACTGAGTTGTAACTGCAAGGCCAAGTGTTCCGGAATACAAAGATGCAGCGCTCCCGTGTCTACTACTGCGGACGCATTCACCTCTTCCAGGTCTGGCCGTGCTTGGTTTGCCCGTCTTAAGGACACCTCTAAAAATCCACAATCGTCGCCATACCGCGTTGCTCACAAAAAATTGCTCCTTACATATAGACTATATGCCGCGTCGCGATTTTTTGCTCGCCTTGCCTGGCTTAGAAACTTGGATTTTTAGAGCTGCCCTTACGTCAGCGTAAGTACCCATATTTATTCTCCATACATGGCGCAGCACAACCATTTTCTCCTCCTTATCAAGGAGGGGTGGCACACAGTGCCGGGGTGGTTAAATTTCCACCAATACCGGATTACTGTTGATGAATATCGCAAATTCATTGACCGGCAATGGGTGGCTGAAGTAATGGCCTTGAATTTCATCACAGCCCCGCACCCGCAAGAAATTTACCTGCTCCAGCGTTTCCACGCCTTCTGCAACAACCTGGAGGTTAAGTTGATGCCCCAAGCTGATGACCGAACGGACGATGGCTGCGTCATTTTCATCGGTGGTAATGTCGCGCACAAACGACTGGTCTATTTTTAACCGGTCTATCGGCATCTTTTTCAAATAGCTCAAGCTTGAATAGCCGGTGCCAAAATCATCTATGGATAGATGCACACCCAAGGCGTGCATTCGAGTCAGGAAGTCCATTGCTGTTTGGGTTTCCCCCATCATAATGCCTTCGGTAATTTCCAGTTCCAGATCGTGCGGCCCTAAACCCATTTCTTCCAGAATATCGGCTACCAGCTGTGCCAGGCCGGGCTGGCGCAACTGGCGGATAGATAGATTGACAGAGATCGGAAATACCACCATCCCTTGTTTTCTCCACTCTGCCAGTTGCGCGCAGGCAGTACGCAGCACCCATTCACCTATGGGTTCAATTTGCCCCGTTTCTTCTGCTACTGAAATAAATTCAGCAGGCTCTATCAAACCTTTTTGGGGGTGATGCCAGCGGATCAATGCTTCTGCTCCACAAACACGCCCATACCTCAGGTTCATTTGCGGCTGGTAATATAAAGAAAATTCCTTGCGCTCCAGCGCCAAGCGTAAATCCTTTTCCATGGAAAATAATTTATCCGCATGGAAATTCATTTCTGGCGTGAAGAATTGGTAGTTGCTGCGTCCTTCTTCCTTGACACGGTACATGGCCAGATCGGCGTGCTTAACCAAGGTATCGGCATCACCCGCATTGTCTGGGTAAATGCTGATGCCTATGCTGGCATGGGTGGCAATTTGTACTTCCCCCACATCACAGGGAATGGCCAGCGCAGCCAGTATTTTGGTGGCTACACGGGCAGCGCCATCGGCATCAGTTTCACGTAGCAGCACGATAAATTCATCTCCACCGATACGCGATACCGTATCTCCTTCGCGCACACATTGTTGTAGATGGTGAGCGACTACCCGCAATAATTTGTCACCCATGCCGTGGCCCATTGAGTCATTGACGTATTTGAAGCGGTCAAGATCAAGGAACAACAGTGCAAATTGGTGTTTATCGCGATGGGAGGCGGCAATCAGTTGACCTAAACGATCATGCAGCAAGGTACGGTTAGGCAGCGCAGTGAGTACGTCATAATAGGCCAGCGATTGAATGTTCTGCTCCGCAGTTTTACGCTCGCTGATGTCAGCAGCGATGGAGATGTAATGGGTTAAAGCGCCATGTTCATCCTTGATCGCGCTAATCGACATCCACTTGGGATAGATACGCCCACTCTTGTCCCGGTCCAGGATTTCTCCTTGCCAGAAACCCTGGCTATGGATGGCTTCCCACATGACACGATAAAACTCGGCATTGTGTTTGCCGGAAGATAGAATGCGCGGGTTTTTACCTTTTATTTCGTCCAGGACATAACCTGTCATGCGGATAAAAGCCTGGTTGACGGACATTATTCTTTCTTCCGCATCGGTAATCAAAATGGCTTCACCGCTTCCTTCAAATACATTGGCGGCCAGGCGCAGATTTTCTTCCGTCAGTTTGCGGCGGGTAATATCACGTACCGTACCAAACACTGCTACCGGCTTGTGCGCATAATCAAAATCCACGACCACGGTCTGCCTGATCCATTTGGTCTGGCCATTCACTATAATCCGCTGCTCCATGTCATATGCCTCACCGCGTAGCGATCTCTGACATGCAGCGTCCATCGCTGCCAGATCATCTGGATGAATACAGTTGCGCAGCATTTCTTGTGTCAAAGGTTGGCCATCGCGCCTCAATCCAAAAATGGCATAGACCTCATCTGAACCTGTAAATAGCATGCTGCGAATATCAAGCTGCCAGCTGCCCATATTAACTACGCGCTGTGCCCGTTTAAAATTGAGTTCGCTTTGTGTCAAATTTTTATAGGCACGGCTACGTTGTTCATGCACTACCGCTACGCATAATCCAATTGCGCCAATGATGATGTTATAAACAACGGCATCTTCCAGTGTGTTATGGGGGAAACGCCCTGCATTGGAAAACAGGCCAAATAAAGAAAATCCATAGGCTAGCAGCAAGGCCACACTGGTGGTACGCAAATTAAATCCTAATGCAGCCCAAATAATGATCGGCAACAGCATGACAGGTTTAAATTTGTAATTAAATGCATCGCGGTCTA
>JAUSKS010000021.1 GCA_030646595.1 Gallionellaceae bacterium
TGTTGGGTAATGCCTCCCATATCCATGGCGTCGAGACGCGTACGGAATTAGTCAGTCACGCGCAGGAGCTGGCAGCCAGACTGGATTTTCGCGGGATGTCATTCCTGAATATGGCGGTGGCAGCGGCCATGAGCTCGGCCAATTTGCCTGACAAAATAGACATGGTTACTGCACTGCATGCCTGCGACACAGCCTCCGACCAGGCCATTGATTTCGCATTGCACAAACAAGCACCGTTTATTGTACTGGTTCCCTGTTGTCAGGCTGAAGTCGCAGCCGTGCTGAGAAAAAACAAGGGCCAGGAATTAGCCAAAAATATATTGACCGAGCTATGGCGTCACTCTATTCATACGCGTGAGTTCGGCAGCCATCTCACCAATGTATTGCGTTGCTTGCGTCTGGAAGCGCATGGCTATCAGGTGACGGTAACCGAGCTGGTGGGATGGGAGCATTCCATGAAAAACGAACTCATCATTGCCCGCTACAAGAATCTACCGCGCCATCGGCCTGCACAGCGCTTGCAGGAAATACTCAAGGCGTTGGGGCTGGAAGAAATGCAGCCTCGATTTGCTGCACCATAAGCAGCTTATAATCTGGTCATATGCCGCCTGAGTGCAAAGCTGGTGGCATCTACTAGCGCAACCAACAGCAACATCGCCACGATAACGCTGGCTGCCTGATGCATTTGAAATAGTGATAAGTGATATTTAAGCATCTGTCCCAGTCCACCTGCGCCGACTATGCCGAGTATGGCCGCAGCGCGGATATTGTTTTCCCAGCGGTATAAGGTATAAGACATGATTTGCGGTAGCGTTTGCGGCAAGCTGGCGTAGAAAAAAGCACTGAGCGGCGAGACGCCATTTATACGCAACGATGCTTCGGGTAAGGTTGGGCCATTTTCAATTGCGTCGGCAAACAAGCGGCCCAATACGCCCATGGTGTGGACAGCCAAGGCCAGCGTTCCGGCGAAGGGCCCCAGCCCGGCAGCAATTAACAGGATGGAAGCCCATACCAACTCTGGTATGGAGCGTAACGCATTCAGCAGCATGCGTGTACTTGCCCGTGCTACTGCGCCCAAGCGTCCACTGGCGGGTAGCGCCAGCATGATGCCCAACAAGGCCGCAATCAAAGTACCCAGTGCCGACATGGCTAATGTTTCGGCAGTGGCCAGCGCAACTTGATGCAGAAAGGCCGGTGAGACATCGGGCGGCGCGAAGCCCAGCAGAAACTCCCCTGTGGTATGTATTGCTGCTTGAGTAAAAAATGGCTGCCAATCCAGTGATATTGAAACAAAACTGGTAATGATGAGCGTTAGCAGCGCTGCTAGCACGAGCACAGTGGAAACGCGCAAGGTGGGCGGGGTAGGCGTATTCATGTCCAGTGTCTGCGCAATAACCGGCTTATTCCATCGCAGCCGGTCACCAGCAATATCAGCATAATAAGGATGGTGGCAACTTGGTCATCAGCCAGCATTTTCATGGCTTCATCCATACGCTGACCGAGGCCGCCTGCACCGACAAAGCCCATGACCACTGAGCCGCGGATCGCACATTCCCAACGGTATATGGTATAGGACAAGAGCTCTGACGAGGCTTGCGGTAGTGCTCCGTAAAGCAGAGCAGTCAAGCGCCCATTGCCATTTTTCAGCAGCGTATCGGCGGCATGTGCATCGGATGATTCCAGTATTTCCGCATAGACTTTGCCCAGCATGCCCGTATAAGTAAGCGCGATGGCCAATACCCCGGCAGTCGGCCCCAAGCCGACAATACGCACCAGCAATAATGCCCACACCAGCTCTGGCACACTGCGCAGCAGTAGCAGCAACCAGCGTGCGCTATGGCGCAACAAACTGGCGGGCATACTCATGCGGTTTGTGCCCAGACGCGAAATAGACAAACACTGCGTCATGATCAGAGTCAATGGAATAGCTGCCAGCAGCGCCAGGGTCAACCCCGCTGTGGCCATCGCTATGGTTTGCCAGGTCGCTTGCAGGACTACGCTTAAAAATTCGGCAGAGTGAGCGGGTGGCACGAATGTGCTGAGGAACTGCATGGTAGCGCGTAGGCTGCGCGCATCAAGCAAGAGCCAGGGGTGGAATTCGCTAATCATCAGCATAGGCCATAATATGACCAGGGCAATGCACAGCCCTGTCACGCGCGAGTGCCAGGCAGGGTCGGGATGGCGAGGATCAGCAGGAGAGAAAAGCACGGCAGTACACAGTCAACAGTAATTCATGATCAATGGTGGCGGCGCTGTATGCGCGCCAGGATTATCCGGCATTTCCTGGTCATTTTGATAAAGCGCGGTAACCATATCGTCAGTTATTTTTTCACGCGCCAAATCAAACTCAATGCGTCCATCGCGCAAACCAATAATGCGCGGGAAATGGGCGCGAGCAAATTCCACCTGATGCAGGCTGCATACCAGTGTTGCTTGCCGCATGCCAGCTTCCTGCTGCAACACGGCCAGCGTTTGGCGGGACAAGGTGGGGTCAAGAGCCGAGAGGGGCTCATCCACCAGTAATATTTCGGCATTGGCAAGCAGTAGCCGCGCCATGCTGCAACGCTGACGTTCGCCGCCCGACAAGCGATCCACACGTGCATATAATTTATTCTGCAAATTAAAACGCGCCAAGGCATCATAAGCTGCCTGGGTGTCTGCTGGTTTAACAAGTGATCGCAGCGCTTGCCACAGACTCCACTGCGGCAAGCGCCCAGCCAGCACGGCGGTTACCACACGTTGGCGTGGTGGTAAGGGTGGTGTTTGCGGGGCCAGGAATAAACGCGCGCGCAAAGCGTGACGCTGAGCATGAGAAAGCTGCCAGGGCTCGCTGCCAAACAGGCTGAAGCTGCCGCTATCTGGTCGGTGAGCGCAGGCCAGAGTATGCAAAAAAGTTGTTTTCCCAGCACCAGAAGGACCAATTACCGCAAGCTGTTCGCCTGATGCAATAGACAGGCTTATACCACGCAATGCAAATGGTGCGTCCTGATAGCGCACCGATACATCGCGTAAATTAAATATCGCCATGGTTGCTACAGTTATTTTAATAGACCTGCATTGCGCGCCGCTGCTTCAATTACAGCGTAATTTTCGGTTTGAGTGGGGATGAATTTGGTGGCGCGCTGCAAGTCCAGAATTTCTTTGCCTTGGGCATCGTTTGTATTCAAGGTGAGAAAGGCGTCACTCAGTTTTTTGCGCAGCACAGGGTCCATGTCGGCGCGTACTGTCCAGTTGTAATCATAATAACCCGGGGTGGTATAGAACACGCGTACTTGGCTGATATCCATTTTTTTCTCGGAGACTATCTTTTCCCATACTGAAATATTGAGCGCACCGGCATCTACTTTACCGCCCATCACGGCAGCCACAGTGGCGTCATGCGCACCAGAAAAAGCAATGCGTTTCATATCCGACTCCGGATTAATTTTGGCAGCCAGTAAAAAAGAACGGGGCATCAGATGACCAGAGGTGGAAGATTCTGAGCCAAAGGTGAAAGTCTTGCCCTTCAAATCTTCCAGTTTATTGATATTTTTGTCGGTGGTAATAAACACGGATTTAAATTTTTCGTCTTCTGCACGTTGTACCAGGGGGATCACTTGATTTTTGCTACGCACCTTGGCTTGTACGAAAGTGAAGCCGCCCAACCACACCAGGTCTATTTTATTATTGATCAGTGCTTCTACCGCTGCTGCGTAGTCGGTAACGGGGGTGAACTCGACTTTCATGTCCAGCTTTTGCCCCAGATAATTCCCCAATGGCTGGAATTTGCGCTGCAATTCGGTGGGCGCTTCGTCGGGAATTGCCGAGACACGCAATATCGGTTGCGCAAAGCTGTAATGGACAGTCAGCAGTGTAGTAACGGCCCACATCAGGATGGCCATCTTCTTGAGGATGGAGGAGGCGGTAAAACAATTCATCGGGTTCCCTTTAATGGATAGACCATTTTGCGTCTAAAATTTATCAAATGTTTACTTTAACCTGGGCAGGGCCACGCAGCATTTCACCTATCACCGCTGCCTGAGCAAAGCCCGCGCGCATGAATAAATCCAGCACCTCAGGCACCGTATGGTCATCGCACGATACCAGCAAACCACCTGATGTTTGCGGATCAGTCAACAGTATTTTCTGCACTGGGGTAATGGCGGGAGCTAACACTATGTCATGACCATAACCTGCCCAATTACGATCAGAAGCGCCGGTCACGCAGCCGCTCAATGCCAGCCGCTGCACATTAGGCAGCAGTGGAATATGCGCCATGTTGAGCTGGGCAGTCAATGTCGCACCACGCGCCAGTTCCAATGTGTGGCCGAGCAGACCAAAGCCAGTGACATCAGTCAGCGCATGCACGCCGGCCATCTCAGATAAAGCAATGCCGGGTTTGTTGAGTT
>JAUSKS010000032.1 GCA_030646595.1 Gallionellaceae bacterium
CCTTCTTGATGGTGTTGGCGATTTCCTTGACATCCTTGACCAGAAAATTGTGTTTTACGCACGGACGGGTTATGCCTACGGTATCCACTTCCTGAAAGGCATCCTCACCGATGGCAAAGGACGGAACCTGACCGCTGATAATAACCATGGGAATGGAGTCCATATAGGCCGTGGCAATACCAGTTACCGCATTGGTCACGCCGGGGCCCGATGTTACCAGTGCCACCCCCACCTTATCGGTGGAACGCGCATAACCATCAGCAGCATGCACCGCGCCCTGTTCATGGCGCACCAGAATATGCTTGACCTTGTCCTGATTAAAGAGGGCATCGTAAATGAACAACACGGCACCGCCGGGGTAACCGAATACATATTCGACTCCCTCTGCTTCCAAACACTTGATGGTTATTTCCGCGCCCGATAATTCCATGTTAAAAACCCAGACCAGCAATAAATTGAAGAACCGCGCAAGATAAAGGTTAGCCGCATTTTGGTCAACCCCATTCTGGTATACACCCTGCAATCACACCCCTTTTAAAGCAGGAATTTGTTAGTATTCGCCGCTCATTGCAAGGGGAGTTACGCAACTGGCCAGTCATCAGGAACTATCCACCTTCCTCGCAGAAATCGAGCGCCGTGCTTACAAGCAGGCATTTTTCGCCGTACGCGACGAACATGTGGCGTTGGATATCGTGCAGGACGCCATGCTCAAACTTGCCCAAAAATATAGCGACAAACCTGCGCAAGAACTGCCGTTGTTGTTTCAACGCATCCTGCAAAATACCATACGGGATTATTACCGCAGACAAAAAGTGCGTTCCACCTGGACTACACTCATGTCCTCATTGTTACCACAAGACTCCGAAGATGACCCGCTGGACACACTGCAAGATAAGGATAACAATAGCCAAGCGCAGGCTCCCGATGTTGCGTTGGAACAGTCACAACTCATTATCTTGATTGAAAAAGCATTAATGAGCTTGCCCCTACGTCAACGGGAAGCCTTTCTGTTGCGTTACTGGGAAGATATGGACACTGCGCAAACTGCCCGTATCATGGGTTGCTCGGAAGGCAGTGTCAAACAACACTGTTCACGTGCGAGCCATGCCTTGGCAGCTGCTTTAAAGGCAAAAGGAGTGCATACATCATGAATAACCTGGATTTGCTTAAAATTAAACAATTACTGAACCGTTCGCTAACCCGCATGGATCGGCCAACCCTGGAACGGCTGCGCGACTCCAGAGCACAAGCCTTGGCCCAATATGGGGTGCGGCGCACAGCACCGGCATTTGCCTGGGCGGGTAAAACCCCGTGGCAAACGCTGGGACATACTTTTAGCGGTCCGCAAAAAACCCATCTTTGGGCAGTTGCCATACTGTTTATTATTTTTTTATTTGGCGCTACCCTGTATAGCCAGCAGACTGCAGAACCTGACACCACCGACGTTGATATTGCCATCCTGACCGATGAATTGCCGATACATGTTTATTTAGATTAATGCCTTTTTTTCGATTATTTACTGGCGGTATTCTTGCGCTACTATGTTTTTCCCTGAGCCTGCCTGTCCTGGCTGCGGCACGGTCGTGGACATCTCTCACTCCTCTGCAGCACGAAGCCCTGGCTCCGTTATCCACTGAATGGAACACCTTGCCGGAAAAACAGCAACAACACTTTCTCAAGCTGGCAAAACGCTATCCCCAATTGACCGCAGTAGAAAAAAAACGTTTGCATGCCCGACTGGAACGCTGGAGCAAGCTGACGCCAGCACAACGCAAGGAAGCACGCGCTAAATACCGCGCCTTTAGCAAAGTCCCTGCCGAAAGCCGCGAACAAGTTAAACAAATGGTACGTCAGCAGGAAGCAGACAAATTGGCCCCACCTGCCAGCGCGGTTCTGCCCGCCACGCCTGCCCGCTAAGCCCAGCAAAATCCTGCTTCTTCTGTCCCAGAATAACGGGATTATTTCTTAAGTGCGCATCCGCTTGCTATCATGCGAGCGCATGACTCTACTTATCCATCAATAATCCATGGCAAAAACCAAAACAATATACAGCTGCACTGAATGCGGTGGCCAAGTATCCAAATGGCAAGGGCAATGCCCGCATTGCACAGCATGGAACACGTTGGTTGAAAGCATTGCAGAATCAGCTCCCAGCGGCAAGAACCGTTACAGTGCCTTGACTACAACCGGCAAGGTACAAACGCTGGCCGAGGTAGATGCTGAAGAAGTACCGCGTACACCCACCGGCATAGTGGAATTCGACCGTGTGCTGGGCGGCGGGCTGGTCAGTGGTGGTGTGGTACTGATCGGCGGTGATCCTGGCATCGGCAAATCCACGCTGCTGTTACAAACACTGGCGCATCTTTCCACCCAACAAAAAGTGCTGTATGTCAGCGGTGAGGAATCCGCACAGCAAATCGCACTACGCGCCAAACGGCTGATGCTGGATGCACGTCAGATGCACTTGCTGGCAGAAATTCAACTGGAAAAAATTCAGGTAGTCATCGCGCAGGAAAAACCGGATGTGGTGGTGATAGACTCCATTCAGACGGTGTATTCCGAGCAACTGACTTCCGCCCCCGGTTCGGTGGCACAGGTGCGCGAATGCGCAGCGCAACTCACGCGCGTCGCCAAGAGTAGCGCCGTGACCATGATTTTAGTCGGCCATGTCACCAAGGAAGGCGCGCTGGCCGGGCCGCGTGTGCTGGAACATATTGTGGACACTGTGCTGTATTTCGAGGGCGACACCCATTCCAGTTTCCGTTTGATCCGCGCATTTAAAAACCGCTTCGGCGCAGTCAATGAACTGGGCGTATTCGCCATGACTGAAAAAGGTTTGCGCGAAGTGAGCAACCCATCTGCATTATTTCTATCGCAACATGGCGCACAAGTGCCCGGCTCGTGCGTGATGGTGACGCAGGAAGGAACACGCCCCCTACTGGTAGAAATTCAAGCTCTGCTGGATGAGGCTCACGCACCTAACCCGCGCCGTTTATCATTGGGCCTGGAACAAAACCGCCTGGCCATGTTGCTGGCCGTGCTGCACCGTCATGCAGGCATTGCCTGTTTTGATCAGGACGTATTCATCAACGCCGTCGGCGGCGTAAAAATTACCGAACCGGGCGCTGACCTGGCAGTGTTGCTGGCCATCGTGTCGTCGCTGCGCAACAAACCGCTGCCGGAAAAAATGGTGGTGTTCGGTGAAGTCGGCCTGGCCGGTGAGGTGCGTCCGGTACAGCGTGGACAGGAGCGATTAAAAGAAGCTGCCAAGCTTGGTTTCACCCACGCCATCATCCCTAAGGCCAACGCACCGAAGCAAAAAATCGTGGGCATGGAAATCATTGCGGTGGAGCGAGTAGAGGATGCAGTAGCGAAGATGCGGTAGAAAATAACTTGTCAACTGTATCATAGCAAGATACACTTACCCCATGATAAAAACCTTTCGGCACAAAGGTGTTCGGGCATTTTTTGAGAACGGTAGCAAAGCCGGTATACAACCTTCACACGCAGCCAAATTAGCCCGCCAGTTGCGCCAGTTGAATGATGCACGTACGGCATCAGATATGAATATGCCGGGTTGGAAATGGCATCCGCTGGGTGGTGATTTGTCGGGGCATTGGTCGGTG
>JAUSKS010000033.1 GCA_030646595.1 Gallionellaceae bacterium
ACAATTCTACTTCCGCACCACCGACGTCACCGGTGCGGTTGAACTGCCAGCGGGCACTGAAATGGTCATGCCGGGCGACAACGTCTCCGTCACCGTCAACCTCATCGCGCCGGTCGCGATGGAAGAGGGATTGCGCTTCGCCATCCGTGAAGGCGGCCGGACAGTGGGTGCCGGTGTAGTGGCTAAGGTTATTGAGTAGCAGGATTGAGGATTGAGGATCGAGGATTGAGTAAAAACCGCTCGATCCTCGATCCACAATCCTCGATCCTGATTTTAAATGTATGCAGCATGGCCCCGCCTGCTGTATAATCTTTCGTTCTTTAAAGTAGAGTGAGCATTATGCAAAGCCAGAAAATACGTATACGCCTGAAGGCGTTCGATTATCGTCTGATAGACCAGTCCGCATTGCGTATCGTGGATACAGCCAAGCGCACCGGTGCAGTGGTTAAAGGTCCGATTCCTTTGCCCACCAAGATCGAGCGTTTCGACATCTTGCGTTCGCCGCATGTCAACAAGACTTCGCGCGATCAGTTTGAAATACGTACGCATTTACGCATGATGGATATAGTTGACCCTACGGAAAAAACCGTAGACGCGCTCATGAAACTGGATTTGCCTGCGGGTGTGGATGTAGTAATCAAGTTGCAGTAGTCATATAAATTAGTTTTTTTGTAGTATGGATCGGCTGGCCAATTGAAGTCAGCCCCTTAAAGAAGGATATAAAATGAGCTTAGGACTAGTCGGTCGCAAGATTGGCATGACTCGCATTTTTACGGACGATGGAACATCGTTGCCGGTAACTGTGCTGGACGTGTCCAATAATCGCGTTACCCAAATCAAATCAGCTGGCACGGATGGCTACTCTGCGGTGCAGGTGGCATTCGGTACGCGCCGCGCCAGTCGTGTTACCAAGGCGGCAGCGGGACATTTCGCCAAGGCGGGGGTGGAAGCGGGCAGCATTCTGAAAGAATTCACCACGACACCAGAACAACTGGCCACCCTGCAAGCAGGCGGGGTTATCGGTGTGGATATATTCAAGGTGGGCCAAAAAGTAGATGTGACCGGAGTAACCATCGGTAAGGGTTATGCGGGCACCATCAAGCGCCATCACTTCAAATCGGGCCGTGCTTCACACGGTAACTCCAAATCGCATAACGTACCCGGCTCTATCGGCATGGCGCAAGATCCAGGCCGCGTATTTCCGGGCAAGCGCATGACGGGTCATTTGGGTGATGTGCAGCGCACCGTACAAAATCTGGAAATTGTTCGTATTGATACTGCCCGCCAGTTGTTGTTGGTCAAGGGTGCGATTCCCGGTGCCCCTGGTGGCGACGTGGTCGTGCATCCGGCAGTAAAGGCAGGTGCATAATGGAAATCAAGGTTATCAATGACAATGGTCAGTCGACTGCTACTATTTCTGCATCCGACGATTTGTTTGGCCGCGAATATAACGAAGCGCTGATCCACCAGGTGGTGATCGCCTATCAGGCCAATGCGCGTTCCGGTAACAGCAAGCAAAAAGGCCGCAGCGAAATCGCCAAGAGTACGCGCAAGCCGTGGGCGCAGAAAGGGACTGGCCGTGCCCGTTCCGGTATGGCGTCCAGCCCGTTGTGGCGCGGCGGCGGCAAGATTTTCCCGAACAGCCCGGATGAAAATTTCAGTCACAAGGTCAACCGCAAAATGTATCGCGCGGGCCTGGCTTCCATCTTGTCGCAACTGGTGCGTGAGAACCGCCTGACCGTAGTAGAGAACCTGACAATAGAAGCGCCTAAAACAAAATTGCTGGCGCAGAAAATGAAAGGCATGGGTCTGGATGGTGGGCGTGTGCTGATTATTACCGACAGCATAGATGAGAATTTATATTTGTCTGCGCGCAACCTGCCCAATGTGTTGGTGCTGGAAGCGCATCAAGCAGACCCGGTCAATCTGGTGCGTTTCCCCAAGGTGTTGGTGACGCGTCAGGCGATGGCAAAAATTGAGGAGATACTGGCATGAGCGCCCCCAACAATAATGCCCGGCAATTTAGTCAGGAGCGCTTGATGAACATTCTGCTCGGTCCACAAGTTTCCGAAAAAGCGACTTATATTGCGGACAAGCATGAGCAGGTTGTATTCCGCGTAACCCCCGATGCCACCAAGCCAGAAATCAAGGCAGCCGTCGAGTTGATGTTCAAGGTGAATGTGGACAAGGTGCAGATTGCCTGCGTTAAGGGCAAGCAAAAGCGTTTCGGTTCGATGATGGGTCGGCGCAAGGACTGGAAAAAAGCCTACGTCTGTCTGGCAGCGGGTCAGGAAATCAATTTTGCTGCGAATGAGCAAGGATAAATATCATGGCACTGATCAAACTTAAACCAACTTCTCCCGGACGACGCGCTGTTGTGCGCGTAGTCAATCCAGATCTGCACAAGGGTAAACCTCATGCACCGTTGCTGGAAAAAAAGAACAGAACCGCAGGCCGTAATCATAACGGGCATATCACAGTGCGGCATATGGGCGGTGGGCACAAAAAGAATTACCGTATCGTGGATTTCAAGCGTGACAAGGATGGCGTACCCGCTACCGTGGAACATCTGGAATACGATCCGAATCGCACCGCCCATCTGGCCTTGCTGTGCTACGCCGATGGCGAGCGTCGTTACATTATTGCGCCCAAAGGCGTGGCAGTTGGCGCGCAATTGGTGAGTGGCTCGGAAGCGCCAATTAAAGCGGGCAATGCTTTGCCGCTGCGTAATATTCCAGTCGGCTCGACCATACATTGCATCGAAATGTTGCCTGGCAAAGGCGCGCAGTTATCGCGTTCCGCCGGTACATCAGTGCAGCTTTTGGCGCGTGAAGGTGCTTATGCGCAATTGCGTTTACGCTCCGGCGAAATCCGTAAAGTGCATGTGGATTGCAAGGCCACCATAGGCGAAGTAGGTAATGCCGAACATAATCTGCGTTCCATTGGCAAGGCTGGGGCGATGCGTTGGCGCGGCGTGCGTCCCACCGTACGTGGTGTGGCCATGAATCCGGTTGACCATCCGCACGGCGGGGGTGAAGGCAAGACCGCTGCAGGTCGTAACCCGGTCAGCCCATGGGGCGTACCGGCCAAAGGCTTCCGTACACGCCGCAACAAGCGCACCAGCGGCATGATCGTCCGCCGTCGCTTCCAGGTTTAAGGGGTATATAGATATGGCACGTTCGATTAAAAAAGGCCCGTTCGTTGACGCACACTTGCAAAAAAAAGTGGAAGCGGTACGCGCAACCAGTGACAAGCGCCCGGTAAAAACCTGGTCGCGTCGCTCCACCGTCTTGCCGGAATTTGTTGGCTTGACCATGGCTGTGCATAACGGCAAGCAACATATCCCGGTTTATATTTCCGAGAATATGGTGGGACATAAGCTGGGCGAATTTTCGCTGACCCGCACTTTCAAGGGACACGCTGCTGACAAAAAAGCAGTAGTCAAGAAAAAGGAGGCATGATGAGTACAACCGCAGTAGTAAAAGGTGTGCGCCTGTCGGCGCAGAAGGGTCGCCTGGTGGCTGACCAGATTCGCGGTTTGCCCGTGGATCAAGCGTTGAACATCCTGTCCTTCAGCCCCAAGAAGGGTGCAGTGATCATCAAGAAAGGCCTGGAGTCTGCGATTGCCAATGCCGAGCATAATGATGGTGCCGACATTGATGAATTGAAGGTCACTACCATTTATGTGGACAAGGGTGCTTCGCTCAAGCGCATGATGGCGCGTGCCAAAGGTCGTGGCAACAGCATCGAAAAACAGACCTGCCACATTACCATTACCGTCGGGAGCTAAGCAGATATGGGACAGAAAATTCATCCAATCGGTTTTCGGTTGAGCGTACAAAAAAACTGGACTTCCAAGTGGTATGCCAATAGCAAGAATTTTTCCGGCATGTTGCTCAAGGA
>JAUSKS010000037.1 GCA_030646595.1 Gallionellaceae bacterium
GATTTGTCCTCCCTGGACAACCGCAGCATGTGATCGTGCGGGGCAATAATCGCAGTGAGATTTTCTGCGCTGATGCCGATTACCAGTTCTATCTTGAAAAATTACAGTTGGCCTGCAACAAGCACGGCTGCGATGTTCACGCCTATGTGCTGATGACCAACCACGTTCATTTGCTGATCACCCCGCATGAGGAGCAAGGCTTGAGCAAGGTCTTGCAAATGCTGGGGCGTTATTATGTCCAGTATTACAACTACTGCTATCAGCGCACGGGGACTTTGTGGGAAGGGCGTTATAAAGCCACCCTGATTGATTCCGATACTTGTCTGCTGACCTGCATGCGCTATATTGAGTTAAATCCGGTGCGGGCAGGGATGGTCGCGCATCCGTCTGACTATCCCTGGTCGAGTTTTCATCACAATGCGTTGGGTCAGCCGAATGAATTGGTGACCCCGCATCTTGAGTACCAGCGTTTGGGCAAGACAGATCAAGAGCGTCAGGCGGCATACCGCCAGTTGTTTAAATATCGCATTTCAGAAAGCAGTCTCGCCGAAATAAGAGAAGCGACCAATAAAGCCTGGGTGTTGGGGAATGACCGCTTTAAGCAACGCATTCAGCAGCAATTGGCGAGGCGTGTTGATCCGGTGGCGAAAGGCGGGGATAGAAAGTCAGAGCAGTTCAAAGTTAATCGAGTGTGAACCCCTGCATTTTCTGGGGGTGCCTTAAATGCAGTCAATAGGACGCTCAATGCGATATTTACCAGGCCTACCGTGGCTTCTTTGGTGTTTTCAGATATCGTAGCGTGGGCTGCAGCATGGTTTTCCCGGACATCAATTTATTATCATGCGAACGATGGGTATCGTTACGAGTTAAGCGGATTATATACATAGCAGGCCGACTTTGTGCTCGCTACGTTTTCTGTCGCTATGTATAATCTTCCACCATGGAAATCAATTTCCCCGTCAAAGCTGATCCGCGTGCCGACCTGTTGGTGCAAGGACGCTTGCATCATCCTTATGATTATCTGGGCTTACACCACGAAATGCAGGATTATGTGGTGCGTATATTTAATCCCTGGGCCAGCGAAATCAGCCTGCAAATGAGCAAGGCAACATTCCGCTGCAACGCAACGAACAACGGGCCTTACATTTGACATCCCCGTCATTACATTTTACCAATCAATGTTTCCGACACTCAAAATACTCAGGAAATTGTTTGCAGTGACGCTGCTTCAATTTCAATTGCAGATTTTGGGTTAACATATTTCAACCATGCGCAATGGTAATAAAGTATTGCGCTATTCTGCTGAATGCCAGCAATGTCATCTTTCGCTTAACGCTTCGACCAATAGGCAGGCTGGCGGCGTTGGTGTGCGACAGCAAGCACGATAATTTGATTTTGCTCGGTGCGATAAATAACGTGAAAGGGGAAACGCTTCAATCCGGCTTTGTGGATGTCGGGCGCGACTATGGTCGGATAAAAGTTGGGAGCAGTGCAAATATGCGCCATGACCGTTTCGAATTCTTTCAGATAGTCCGCGCCCAAACCGGGCAGCCTGTCTTCGTAGAAATTGACGTTATCGTAGTGTTCGGCAGTTGCGGTGCGGTGAAACCGGTATTTCATCGCAACAGCGCACGGGCAGCAGCACTGACTTCCTCGGCGGAAACAGTATCTGCCACCCCGCTGTCAATTTCCGCAGAGCGGCGCAGCGCTTCGATACGCCATGCCTCTGCAACCTCATCCTCATTTTGAACTTCAAGGCTGAGTAACAACTTGTGCGCAAGTTCGGCACGTTGCTTCAGGGGGAGATGTAGTGCGGTGTCTTCAAGTGTTTCTGTATTCATGGCGTTCCTCCTTGGGTCAGGTCGGTAGCAAAGCGATATTTTTCACTATACGGGAATGCAATTCCAACTCGCGTTAGGCGTATTGTAGGGTGCTAATAAGCGAAGTGCAATGGAGAATGAGGCCCATTAAGGGAGTAAATAAAATGTCTGGTTCTATAGTGCGCGATCAAAAAAATCAATGGTGGACTCATAAACCGCCGCATCGGCAAGAAGGCCAAGTATCCTGACGCAAGAAAAATGGCAGAATAACCTATCGCATCATCAGCAATCATTTGGCTCTGCTGGAACATCCCTGATGTTTTTTGCGCAGTGGCCTATAATAGTCGGTTCAATTTAAGAGTCAGGAGATAGCTATGGCCCCCTACCAAATCGCCGTTGTCGTCGGCAGCCTGCGCCATGATTCCTACAACCGCAAGCTGGCCAATGCCGTTGTGAAACTGGCACCCGCCGATTTTTCATTCAAGCAAATACAAATTGGTGACTTGCCACTTTATAACCAGGACGATGATGCCAACCAGGCTGAATCAGTCAAACGCCTGAAGAATGAAATCACAAGCGCCCACGGTTTGTTGTTTGTCACCCCCGAATACAATCGCTCTATTCCCGGCGTACTCAAAAACGCCATTGACCACGCCTCACGTCCCAATGGTCAAAACGCCTGGGCAGGCAAGCCTGCAGGTGTGCTGGGCGCTACGCCCGGCACCTCCGGCACAGCCATGGCCCAGCAACATTTGCGCAACGTACTGGTAGCTGTGGATGTATTAACACTTGCCCAGCCCGAAGCATTCACCCAGATCAAAGAGGGCTTGTTTGACGAGCAAGGCAACATCGGCCCAGGCAGCAAAAAATTTTTCCAGAACTGGATGGATCGTTATGTCGCATGGGTAAAAAAACACGCGGGCTGATAATGGGCACCTCTAAAAATCCAAACTCCGTCGCGATGCTGCGTTGCTCAAAAAATTTTAACGCTTACATATCAAACATATGCGGCGCGCTAAAATTTTTTTCGCGCCTTGCCTGGCTTAGAATTTTGAATTTTTAGAGGTGCCCATAATGAAACCTCGCATCACTGTCATTACCATCGGTGTGGCCGATCTGGAAAGGTCGCTGCGGTTTTATCGTGATGGGCTGGGGCTAAAAACTGAAGGCATTATCGGCACTGAATTTGAATACGGTGCAGTGGCATTTTTCGATTTGCAGGCGGGTTTGAAGCTTGCCATCTGGCCACGCAAGAGCCTGTCTCTTGATTCCGGTCTTGCGCCAGGCACAGCCAGCGCGACTGAATTCACGCTAGGGCATAATGTCTCCTCCCAGACAGAAGTAGATGCAGTGATGGCGCAAGCAAAAAGTGCTGGTGCCATTATCGTAAAACCGGCACAGCCTACCTTCTGGGGTGGCTACGCAGGTTATTTTCAAGACCCTGATCAGCATCTGTGGGAGATCGTGTGGAATCCCCATTGGGCGACAGTGGATGAACCCAGTTCATAGCAAAAAATCCTTCAGTCTTCTGCCCGCACTCGTAACGCTTCATAAACCCCGCTAAAGCAGCTAGAATTACGCCTTTTGCAATATTCTTTAAGGAATTCTCATGTCCATGTCCGACCGCGACGGTTTTATCTGGTACGACGGCAAGCTCGTACCCTGGCGCGATGCCACAACTCACGTACTGACGCACACTCTGCACTACGGCATGGGGGTATTCGAAGGGGTGTGCGCCTACAAAACCAATCACGGCACTGCCATTTTTCGTTTGCAGGAACATACTGAGCGTCTGTTTAATTCAGCCCGTATTTTCAAAATGAAAATGCCTTATAGCCAGGAAACGCTGATGGAAGCGCAACGGGAAGTAGTGCGCGCCAACAAGCTGGAATCCTGCTACATCCGCCCTATCGTGTTCTACGGTTCTGAAGCAATGGGCATCGCCGCCACGGCACTGAGTACCCATGTCGCGATTGCCGCCTGGCCGTGGGGCTCTTACCTGGGTGCAGAAGGCATGGAGAAAGGCATACGCGTGAAAACTTCCAGCTTCACTCGCCATCATGTCAACATCAATATGTGCCGCGCCAAATCGGTCAGCACCTATTCCAATTCCATACTGGCGCATCAGGAAGTGGCGCAAGATGGCTATGATGAAGCCTTGTTACTGGATGTGGATGGCTACGTGGCAGAAGGCGCGGGCGAAAATATTTTCATCGTAAAAAAAGGCAAGTTATATACGCCTGACCTGACCTCCTGCCTGGAAGGAATCACCCGCGATTCCATCATCACGCTGGCGTCTGATCTGGGCATCGCATTGATCGAAAAACGCATCACACGCGATGAAATCTATTGCGCTGATGAAGCTTTCTTTACTGGCACTGCGGCTGAAGTGACGCCGATACGCGAGCTGGATAATCGCACCATAGGCAGTGGCTCACGCGGGCCGATCACGACGCGGCTGCAAGCCTTGTTTTTTGAATGTGTCAGCGGAAAAAATACCCAACATGCCGATTGGCTGGCTCATATTTAAAGGAAAGCAATATGCAAACTGAACACGCCAAACAAAGCTATATCGCAGTGACCGCAGCCGAGCTGCCCTTATATTGCCCCACGCCCAGCATGAGCTTGTGGAATGCGCATCCGCGTGTCGTTATCCCGGTGGATAAGCTGGGCGAGGCGCGCTGCCCTTATTGCGGCACGCTGTATAAATTCAAGGGGGAGTTGCCGCGTGGGCATCATTAACAGAGATCATCATTAGCTCTGTTTAACCTAAAAACGCAGTTCAAGCCACAGAGAACACAGAGGACACAGAGATGATGCGGGCTTCACCCAGCTTTAATGTTTACCCGATGGATGAGAAGGTCATTAACGACAACTCATTGCTGTTCTCTGTGAACTCTGTGTTCTCTGTGGCCAACTGCTTTTATAGGTTTAACCACCACTAGCCTGATGCAAAAAATTCTCATCATCGCGCCTAGCTGGATAGGTGACACTATGCTGATGCATCCTATGCTGATGCGCCTCAAGCAGCGCTATCCTGCGGTGCAGATTGATTTGTTTGCGCCACCCTGGACTGCCGATTTATTGCGCCAATTACCGGAGGTGCATGAAGTTATCATCAATCCTTTTCCGCATGGCGCAACCCATTTTCTGGCGCGTTTCCGTTTAGGCAGGCAGTTGCGTGATCGTCATTATGATCACGCCATTGTCCTGCCCAATTCATTCAAGTCTGCCCTCGTACCTTTCTTCGCTGATATTCCCTTGCGCACCGGCTTTTTCGGCGAGATGCGTTATGGCCTGCTGAATGATATACGCAAGCTGGATAAAGCTGCGCTACCACTCATGGTTGAACGCTTTGTGCAGCTTGCCGAAGCACCTGGACAAACCATCAAGCGCCCCCTGCCGCATCCCACATTAACAGTCAGTGCGCAACAGCGCCGCCAGTTATTAGAACAACTCGGTCTGAACACGCAGCAACCCATAGCTGTGTTTTGTCCCGGTGCAGAATATGGCCCGGCCAAACGCTGGCCCATTCCCTATTTTGCCAGCCTGGCACAAAAGCTGCGCGCGCAAGGTTATGCAGTGTGGCTGGTCGGCTCATCCAAAGACAAGGAAGCTGGCGAGAAAATCGTGGCGCTGGGTAATAATGCGTGCCGCAATTTATGTGGTGCAACCAATTTAGCACAAGCGATCACACTATTATCCTGTGCCGATCTGGTGGTGAGTAATGATTCCGGTTTGATGCATCTGGCCGCTGCGCTGAATCGCCCCATGCTGGCATTGTATGGCTCCAGCAGCCCTCGGTTTACCCCGCCACTTTCCAATCAGGCCCAGATCATCAAGCTTGATCTGCCGTGTAGCCCCTGTTTCAAGCGGGTTTGCCCGCTGGGCCATTTCAATTGCATGAATCAGTTAACACCCAATAAAGTTGCGCGCCATATCCCTATCCACTCCATCGAGAAAAATAATGACTACTCCACCCAAAGAGATCTTCAAGGCGTATGACATACGCGGCATCGTCGGCAAGACCCTGACAGCGGACATTATCGAAACCATCGGCCACGCCATCGGCTCGGAAGCAATCGCACGCAAGCAACATACCATTGCCATCGGGCGCGATGGGCGCTTGTCAGGTGTCGAATTTGCCGCAGCCCTGGCGCGTGGGATACAGAAGAGCGGCATCAATGTCATAGATGTAGGCCGCGTCGCCACCCCTATGGTGTACTTTGCCGCTTACCATCTCAACACGCATTCTGCGGTGATGATTACCGGTAGCCACAATCCACCGGATTACAACGGGCTAAAAATGGTGCTGGGGGGAGAGACACTTTCCGGTGCGGCGATTCAAGCGCTACGGGCGCGCATCGAGAACCACAACCTCAGCCATGGATCAGGTAGTTATGCTGAAAAAAATATCAATGAAGAATACCTCACCCGCATTAGTTCCGACATCAAGCTGGCGCGGCCCATGAAGGTTACGGTAGATTGTGGTAATGGTGTCGCTGGCGATTTTGCTGCGACTTTATATCGCCGACTGGGCTGTGAAGTAACGGAAATGTTTTGTGAGGTGGACGGTACTTTTCCCAACCATCATCCTGATCCTTCCGATCCGCACAATCTGGAAGATTTGATTGCCGCATTAAAATCCAATGACAGCGAACTGGGCCTGGCCTTTGATGGGGATGGCGACCGCCTCGGCGTTGTTACCAAAAACGGCAGCATCATTTTCCCGGATCGTCAGTTGATGCTGTTCGCTGCCGATGTATTAAGCCGCAACCCCGGCGCGGAAATTATTTTTGACGTGAAATCCACGCGCAAGCTGTTTGGCTGGATACGTGAACATGGTGGCCGACCCACGCTATGGAAAACCGGTCACTCCTTTATCAAAGCCAAAATGAAAGAGAGCGGCGCGCTGCTGGCAGGTGAAATGAGCGGCCATGTATTTTTCAAGGAACGTTGGTATGGCTTTGATGATGGCCTGTATGCCGGCGCGCGTCTGCTGGAGTGCCTGAGTAAATATCCTGACCCCAGCGCCGTACTGAATAGCCTGCCTAATTCCATCAACACACCGGAACTGCAAATCAAACTGAAAGAAGGCGAGAACTACGCGCTGATTGAACGGCTGCAAAAAGAAGCAAAATTCACCCACGCGCAAGACATTATCACCATAGATGGCCTGCGTGTGGAATATGCCGATGGATTTGGCTTGATGCGCTCCAGCAATACCACACCAGTGATTGTATTGCGCTTTGAAGCAGATGATACAAATGCCTTGCAGAAAATACAGCAGGATTTCCGGCGTGTGTTGCTTGAAGCTAATCCGGGATTGCAGTTGCCGTTTTGAAAACAGCGTAGGGGGACTTGCTGGATAGGGCTTTATTCCAATTCGCATTATAAGCGCTGCTAATGTGACTCCTTCCCCCTTGCAGGGGGAAGGTTGGGATGGGGGTAGAGTAGTAGAAAATAGTGTTCACCCCCTCCCTAGCCCCCCCTCAATGGGGAGGGGATTGTTGCTGTTTCTAACGCAAATTGGAATTAGAGATGTCTTTTAACCTAGAAAAAATTGGCTACAGAGAACACAGAGTTCACAGAGAAAAGCAATGTTTGTCGTTAATGATCCGCCCACCCATCAGTTGAACATTAAAATGCAGGAACCCGCATTATCTCTGTGTCCTCTGTGATCTCTGTGGCGGGGTTTAGGTTATAACCCAGAAAGATAACCAGCCAAGGCTTCGATTTCAGCATCAGTCAATGTTTTGGCGACTTTGTTCATCATGCCGTTCGGGCTGTTGCTGCGTTCGCCATCGCGCCAATGGGCGAGCTGGGCATGTAGATACGCCTTATGCTGCCCACCGATCACCGGATAAGTCGCGACATTGGGTGCCTGGCCCTTACCATTCACCCCGTGGCAACTGGCGCATGCTGGTATATCTCTTTTCGCATCCCCGTGCAGGAATAAATTCTTCGCTACCGCATTGCCTCCCTTGCCATTACCTTGCATTTTTTTCTGGCTGGCAAAATAGGCAGTAATATCATTCAACTCGGCATCACTAATAGTCTTCGCCATGGCACTCATGATCTCATGCTTGCGCGCGCCCGACTGAAAATTGCGCAGTTGCTTGGCAATATAACTGGCATATTGCCCGGCCAGATTGGGAATCAAGTCTTCCGCGCTGAGGCCGAATTCGCCGTGGCAACCCTGGCACAACTCAGACTTGCTCTTGCCCGCGACAGGATTGCCGTTGCCTATACGCTGCTTGACCTCATTGACGGATGCGCTGGCGTAAGCTGTGGTAGCAACAAGCAGAGATGCACTAATCAGACAAATAGCGATGTAATATTGAGTGCGTATCATAATAATGTCTCCAGTCCAGTAAATAGGAAGTCAATTTTCTTCATGGCATCCATAGCGCATAAGCTGGGGTAGTTCATGCTACAACTTTTCCCCCACCCAGTCAGCCACCGTAGCCAGCGCAGCAGCCAGATGCTCCGGCTGTGTGCCGCCCGCCATGGCCATATCTGGCCTGCCACCACCTTTCCCCCCCACTTGTTGCGCGACCATATTAACCAGGTCGCCTGCTTTGACTTTCGCAGTAAAATCAGGCGTTACGCCCGCAATCAGGCTAACCTTGCCGTCGGCGACTGATGCCAACACAATAGCAGCAGATTTAAGTTTATCCTTGAGCTTGTCCAGCGTTTCACGCAACATTGTAGTATCCGCTCCTTCCAACAGCGCCGCCAGCACTTTCACACCATTGATCTCTACCGCCTGATTCAGCAAATCATCACCCTGCCCACTGGCCAGTTTTGACTTCAATCGTGCCAGTTCTTTTTCCAGCGATTTCACATTATCAAGAACTTGCGTGATGCGTGTAGCGGCTTCCTGCGGTTGTGTTTTCAGCGCACCCGCCACTAGCCGCAACTGATCTTCTTGCAACTGCACTAATGTTAGCGCACCTTCGCCGGTCACCGCTTCCACGCGCCGCACCCCTGCTGCCACACCGCTTTCCGCCACGATCTTGAACAGCCCGATGTCACCCGTGCGCTGGACGTGCGTACCGCCGCATAGCTCGCGTGAGGAGCCGATATCCAACACGCGCACCTCGTCGCCATACTTCTCGCCGAACAGCATCATCGCGCCAGTCTTTTGCGCATCTTCAATGTTCATCACGCGCGCCTGAGTCGCGGCGTTAGCCAGAATTTCTGCATTGACCAAGGCTTCCACTTTGCGTATCTCTGCATCCGTCATTGGTTGATTATGTACAAAATCAAAACGCGTTTTATCGGCATCCACCAACGAGCCTTTTTGCTGCACATGGCTGCCCAGCACCTCGCGCAAAGCTTTGTGCATCAAGTGTGTGGCTGAGTGGTTGCGCATGGTGCGATTACGCGCCGCCGTATCAACACGAGCATTGATACTATTACCCACAGTCAGTGTGCCAGTTTTTACAACACCATGATGACCGAACACGCTGGCCTGAATTTTTTGCGTATCTTCCACCGAGAAAATTCCATGCGACCCGCGCAGCTCACCGCTATCGCCGACCTGCCCGCCGGACTCAGCATAGAATGGCGTGTCGTCCAACACCACCACACCCATCTCGCCTTCTTTTAATTCATGGGCCGCTACGCCGCCCTTGTACAAGGCCAGCACTTTACCTTTGCTT
>JAUSKS010000047.1 GCA_030646595.1 Gallionellaceae bacterium
TGGATTTTTAGAGGTTCCCATATGCCGCTATCCCGGCCTGAACAAACTGCTGCGGTTCGTTACAGCGCGCGTATTGCGCGCGGCAGTGTCTACCTGGATCGCGAAGTCTGCGATCTTTATCTGCCCGGTGTCGAGTCCATCACCATGATTAATCGTGACGGGCACGCATTTCTGCTGCCGCTGCACGGTTCTGATTCGGGCTGGCTGCTCAAGATGCGCAATGCGCGTGGTGATCGCGTAGTGCATGCGCTGCAGTTTCTGTTTATGCTGGGGCTGGATGCGGATACGGAAATGCAGGTGCCGGTGCGCTGGGATTCCAAAATGGCTGGGTTGTTACTGGAAGGATTGGGTGACGGGAAACAGGATATCGTGGATCCGGTGTAACAAAATATAATGAGGAGAATGCAGTGGAACAGACCGTAGCCGAATCACAATACGCAGCCGCCTTGAGCGTGGCGGAGGATCCGGCAGTAAGCTCGGCAGAGCGCGCCGAGATGCTGATGGAGATTGCCCTCGGCTTGCAGACCAAGCCCAAGTCGGCGAGCCAGTTGCGTGATGCAGTGGCCTTGTATCAGCGCGCACTGGCCGAAGTGCCCGCAGCAGAAACAGTATTGCAGGCGCGTATCCGTGCGCGCATGGGCACGGCGTTGCAGGCCATACCCGATGGCGGAATTTCCGAGATGAAACAGGCTTGCGAGTGTTACGAACTGGCACTGGAGGTGCTAAATAATTTGGGCAAGCCCGAGGAAGTGGCCGAAGTGGAACTGAATCATGGCTTGGTCATACAAGGTCTGGCCGGCATGGGCGCCGGGCGCATTCAGGAAGCGATCCAGTGCTATCACCGTGCTTTGCGTGTGTTCACGCGTGAGAAATATCCGCAGGAATTTGCTGTGCTGCACAACAATCTGTCCATCGCTTATCTGTCCATTCCCGCTACCGACGAACAGGGCAAAATACGCGAAGCGCTGGCGGTGCAGTCGTTCGAAGAAGTGCTCAAGGTCGTTAACCTGATTGATCATCCGAACGAATATGCGATGGTTCAGAACAATCTGGGCAACGCCTTGCAATATGTCTCCAGCAGTCACGCCCTGGAAAACAATCTGCGCGCACTGACGGCCTACGACGAGGCGCTGAAAGTGCGCACCGCCCGTGATATGCCGATAGAGTACGCCAATACCATCGCCAACAAGGCCAATGTATTGCGCAACTTGCCATCCGATGTGGGTTTGAATTTGGAGCCCGTTGTCCAGGCATTGGCACTCTATCGCGAGGCGCAAGCGTTATTCGCGCAGCATGGTTTGGCTGATCGCGCCGAGTTGATGGCGGCGGCGATTGCCGAAACCGAAGCGGACAGGCACGTGCTACACTAAGGGAGTTGGAAATTACTAAAATACCATTTATTTCTTTAGGCCGTAGATAGCCGATGATGGTGGATGCGCTGCGCTTATCCACCCTACAATTAAATTGGTATTTTTATAATCTCTCGCTCCCTAAATAAACCAAACCGGGAACTTATGATGACTTTCATGACGATATTAATCGCAATAGGATTGGTGGCACTGGCAGTCGTGCTGGCCATTATTGGCGGTGCGCTGACCGGCATCAAGATCGCCGGGAAGTACATGGGCAATGACCTGGCGGCGATGTTGGGCGGCTGTTTCGGCCCCACCGCTGTACTGCCTGCGACGGTAATCGGGTTGGTTATTCTGGAGGTGCTGAAATGAAAATGTTAAATGATTCTTCCATGAACCGGATATTGACGATTGCGGTGCAGCTCTTCACCAAGGGCGATTTGTTTCGCAGCCCGTTCACGGTACTCAAACAGTGGTCTAAAGGTTTTTTGCTTACGCTCACCTTGCTGGTGCTGATCGGCCACTTTGTGAATCCGCTCGTGGGCATCATCGTCGCCAGCCTGGTTGGCGGTGCGGCGCAGCCGTGGTTGTTCAGAGACATCAAATATCAGTAAGGTCAGCCATGAACGTGCCGCTTTCAAAATCCCTGTTCTTTAAAACCGAAGCCGAACCGGTTGTTGCGGAGCGATTGCCATGAAGCTTGAAGCTAATGGCATAGTGGATGCCATACTGCGCCGGATATTCAAGGATATTTTCCTGCGCCGGATATTCAAGAATTCCATGATTCTTTTCAGCCGGGGCAAATTGTTTCGCAGCCTCTTTTTCATGTTCAAACAATGGTTGAAAGGCGTCCTGCTCACGCTCGCCTTGCTGTTGCCTGTTGGCTACTTCGTTAGTCCGCTTGCTGGCATCATCGTCGCCAGCCTGGTCGGTGGTGCGATACAGCCGTGGCTGTACCAAGACCTTAAATATCTGTGAGAGCAGCCATGAACGCGCCACTTACTCAATCCCCGCTGGCCCAACCCCCACTTTCCCCATCCAAAGCTGCCACCGATGATCTGGCGCGCATGGCCGGCCAGATCGCCCAGTTGGAGGAGATCACCCATAACTGGGATGAGATCCAGATCGGCACAGTGAGCGCCATTAAAACAGCCATCGAGCAATTAAACTGCGAGGCGTTCCGGCGCCTGATACATTTTCTGCGCGAGGACCCGGCTTGTGCCGCGCGGCTGGGCGCGGCGGTGCGCGACCCCTTCATCTTTGGCGTGTTGCGCTTTCACGGCTTGCTCAAGGATCCGCTGGAGCATCGTGTAGAGCGAGCCTTGGAAGAAGTCCGCCCGATGCTGGCCGCGCACGGTGGCAACGTCGAACTGGTGGCCGTGCTGGCCGATGACGCGACCGTGGAGGTGCGCCTGCTCGGTTCCTGTCACGGCTGCCCGGCTTCGTCGCAAACGCTGACCGAAGGCGTGGAAAAAGCCATACGCAATCTGTGCCCCGAAATTCAGCACATCCGCCAGGTCAGTCATGCGCCGCGCCAAGCGCAGCAGGCTCAGGCTGGCGATACCCATGTAGTCCATTTCGTCAGTCCCTTTGCCCGGGCAAAAGATGCGGGCTGGGAGATGATCTGCACACTGGATGAAATTCCTGACGGCGATATACTCGCGCGCAGCCACAATGGTCATGAACTGTTGCTGTATCGCCGTGGCAGCATGGTGAACTGTATGAATAATGCTTGCGCCCATATGGGCATGCCGCTGGATAGCGGCGAGGTGCATGACGGCACGCTGAAATGTTCCCACCACGGTTTCACCTATCTGCTGGAAACCGGCGAGTGCCTGACCGTACCGGAAGTGCAACTCACGGTACATGCGGTCAAGGTGGTGAATAATGAAGTTTCAG
>JAUSKS010000070.1 GCA_030646595.1 Gallionellaceae bacterium
CCCTAACCCTCCCCCTGCAAGGGGGAGGGGAACAGCCCTCAAAAGGTCTGAGTTATCTGTACACACTTGGCATTGTCAGTGCTGTAGCCGTCAGTCACGCCATCACCTGCGGCGCTGATACACACCATACTACGTCCGCCGGAAAAATCTCCGCTTCTCAGCGTATAGGAAAAGCTGCTGCTGCGGCTGGCCATGAAAGCCAGTGTGCCACTGGCGCTGGCCTTGCGTATTCCATTAATGGATAGCACGTAGGTGTTTGATGTTGCTGCTTCGCCATGATTTACTGCGGTATAACTAACGGTGATGGTATCGCCCAAACGCGCAGACCGTGGCACAGTAAGGGAGGTGAGCGCCAGATCAAAATGTTTTAGTCCGAACACATAGGCTTGCCCGGCATTGGATCGTCCTCCAGGATCGCTTCCGGCTGCGCCCACTAGCCATTCCAGCCAGCCATCTCCATTAATATCGCCCACTGCAGCCACGGAACCCCCGAACCAATCTTGCGTTAGTTCGCCATTTACCTTGGTAATCTGGCTACCATCGGAACCTGAATATACCAAGGCAGCACCCGTAGGTTGATTGCTGCTGTTCAACGCAAACCGGGCACCCACCACAATGTCATTAACACCATCGCGATTCATATCGCCGACAGCAGCGACTGAAGTACCAAAAGCATCGCGGTCATTCGTACCATCCAGCCGCCGCAACAAGGTGCCATTCTTGCCTTCATAGACATATACGCTACCGGCATTGGTATGGCCCGACGGCGAGGCTTCGCGTGCACCTATCAACAGCTCGCTTTTTTGATCGCCATTCAGATCACCTCCATCAGCAGCGGCGAAACCAAACCAGTCGCCAGTCTTCTCGCCTTTCAAGGTATAAAGCAAAGCGCGAGTTGCACCTGAATAAACGCGCACACTGCCTGCGCCATCTTGCGGCGCAGTGACTACAATTTCTCCCTTGCCGTCGCCATTCACATCAGCCAGCATGGCTACAGTAAAACCATACCAGGTGCCACTTGTGCCGGTCAGCTTGGCGATGAGTCCACCATTGGCACCGGAATAAATATAGGCAGCGCCTGCTGTATAAGCACCCACCACAAAATCAGGTATGCCATCCCCGTTAATGTCACGGCCCCCAGCTACAGAAACGCCGAAGCGTCCATCGCTGGCATCGCCAAACAAGCGATACAGCTGTGCGCCATTCGCGCCTGAATAGACGTAAGCTGCTCCTGTCTGCTGACCATTGCCCCGTTTGGCAAACTGCGCGCCAACAATAAAATCCGGCACACCATCGCCATTAATGTCACCTATGCCCGCTACTGACACACCGAACCAATCGCCCGCGCCCTCACCATTAAGGTGTATCAATTCAGCACCATTCGCGCCCGAAAAAACCGACACACTGCCGCTATCCGTGAGCGCGCCCACATCGGCATAACGAGCGCCTACCAATATATCGGCATATCCATCGCTGTTAACATCTCCCAGTGTACCCACCGCCACGCCCAGCCGGTCTTCGGTCAATAAACCTTCGAAACGAATATATTGCTGCGATTCTGCGCCTTGCGCCAAACCGACCAACAGGCTGCTTACAGCCGCTAAAATAACTGAATAAAATTTCATCATCTTCCTTAAATTTCTGAGTGAGTGTTTAATCTTACTGTGTCACAAAACATAGCCGTTCATTGCTAGACGCCTATCCCTTCCCCCTTGCAGGGGGAAGGTTAGGATGGGGGTAGAGTAATGGGATAATGCTTCTACCCCCTCCCCAGCCCTCCCCCTGCAAGGGGGAGGGGGTTTGCGCTATGGCGTTATGTGAATTTATGACACCGTAAAGTTTAACGGCTCCACAGATACAAAGTTGCATCATAGCTTTCTGCCACGACCTTCATGCGGGTATTAATAAAATCCATCAAGCCAGGTTCCTGCAACTTGGCAAACATTCCATATGGCGCAACAAACAACCATACACGCTCGCTATGATAGCAAATATCCTCCAATTCCTCACGCCCGCGTAATACCGGGTTGCCCACGTATTTATCCACATAGTATGGTGACTTCCCGCCCGGATCATAAATCACTTTTTGAGTTGTTATCCCTTCCAGAAAAAACTGGCCCTTGGTGCCCGCATAAATATTCATAGGCATGGCCGCTAGGGTAACGACCACGTCACCGGGACGATATTCACGCTTAAACACTTCGCTCAACCCTTTGTAATCAGCGCCAGCCAACCCTACGCGCAAATCCTTGCGCTGTGGATCCTGCCAGTGGTCCACCAGATCATAGAGTTTCAAGCCGTAAGGAGTGGCTGTGGCCAGTTCCACACCGACCAGCAATAACATGACTGCCCAGCCTGATACCCTGCCGAAATTACTGCGGCGTAAATTACCTGTTACTACGCTATCTGAAAACTGCATGGTAACTGCCGCTACGCTAAGCACAAAAAAAGGCAAGACCCAATACACATAGTGTGCACTGGAGAAAGACAGAAAATTCGCCAGAAAGAAAATGGCACCGATTACCACAGCATAGATATAACGCAGATTGCGATCACTCTTGAGCAGGAATACGCCGGCCAGGAATACCAGCGTGAGCACAACATTGCTTTCCAGCCCAAAAAAATTGGTGATGTAGAACCACGGGTTGTAATCGTTATGGGTAAACACCAGTTGCGGCAATGAAGTTTCGCTCTTGCCTGAACCCACCATCAAATAGCTCACTTGCAACAATACCCGGCGCACGCCTTGGATCACCACCACGGCGCTAATCAGGCCGACTGCGTACCATAAATAACGGCGCTTCAGCCATGCCATATTGCCTCCATTCATCACCAGACCAGCGATGAAAACAATGGGCAACATGAACCCTATTCCCTCCCAACTTAAGAACGCCAGCACAAAAAATAACGCAGCTTGATAATAGGCGCGACGAGGAGGAAGCGTATCGTTCAATAATGTATGCACGCGTATCAAGGTGAGCAAGCCAAAAAACTGCGCCTGGGCCGGATGAAAACAGTTGTGGCCCCAATAAATTGCCCACGGAGATAAAGCATAAAGCAAGGTCGCTAATATGGCCGTGCGCAGATTAAACCAGCGTTGCGCCGCAAAAAATATCAGCGCTGCCGTGCCCATGCCAAACAGCACAGACGGTAAACGCACCGCAAATTCGTTCAAGCCAAATACTGCCATCGATGCCGCGATAGGATAAGGCACCAGTTCGTAAGTGGCGAGCGGCACTTCCATCGTGCCCACCATGATGTAGGGGTAACCCCGCTGAAGTATGCCCTGAGCAAAGGCAACCAGAGTAGCCTCGTCTATGGTCAATGAAAAATCGTTTATCAACCACAATCGTATCGCTGCCACCAGAATAAGCAGTATGGAAATGGACAACAGGGTTGGCCTATCCATTTTGTTCAGTCTATTGAGCACGCTTGTTTTCACAGATCGTCCAATGCCAGTAGTGTCCGGTTAAAAGTCGAACAAATTTAGTTGGTTAGTAGAATCAGTCTGCTCTGGGAATTGCCCACTGCCTGCGAAGGC
>JAUSKS010000072.1 GCA_030646595.1 Gallionellaceae bacterium
GCGAGCCTTGCGCAATAATACGACCGCCGCCTTCTCCTCCTTCTGGGCCTAAATCAATGACCCAGTCAGCAGTTTTAATAACGTCGAGATTGTGTTCGATGACCACTACCGTGTTGCCCTGGTCGCGCAATTTATGGATGACTTTTAGCAGCAGGGCGATGTCATGAAAGTGCAAGCCGGTAGTGGGTTCATCCAGAATATACAAGGTGCGTCCTGTGTCGCGCTTGGATAACTCCAGTGACAGTTTGACTCGCTGTGCTTCACCGCCCGACAGGGTGGTGGCACTTTGCCCCAGCGTGATATAGCCCAGGCCAACATCGAGCAGGGTTTGCAGTTTGCGCGCGATAATAGGCACGGGCTTGAAAAATTCGTACGCGTATTCCACGGTCATGCTGAGAATCTGGTGGATGTTTTTACCTTTATATAAAATCTCCAGGGTTTCGCGGTTGTAGCGCATGCTGTGGCACACATCGCATGGCACATAGAGGTCGGGCAGAAAGTGCATCTCGACTTTGATCACACCATCGCCCTGACACGATTCGCAGCGACCGCCCTTGACGTTGAAGGAAAAACGCCCCGGTCCGTAGCCACGTTCACGCGACTGCGGAACGCCGGCAAACAATTCTCGAATAGGGGTAAACAGCCCAGTATAAGTGGCCGGGTTGGAACGCGGAGTGCGGCCTATGGGGCTTTGATCGACATTAATAACCTTGTCGAAAAATTCCAGTCCATTGATTTCAGCATAGGGTGCAGGCTCAGCGTTGCTGCCATACAGGTGGCGCGCCACAGCGTGATACAAGGTGTCATTGATCAAAGTGGATTTGCCGGAACCGGACACACCGGTGATACACACCAGCAAACCTACAGGCAGGTCCAGCGTCACTTCTTTTAAATTGTTGCCGCATGCTCCTTTAATTTGCAGCATGCGCTCCGTGTCCGGTACGCGATATTTTTTTGGAGTGTCGATGCTGCGTCGGCCAGACAGATAATCGCCAGTCAGTGATTGTGGGTCAGCACAAACTTGCTGCGGCGTGCCTTGCGCTACGATCATGCCGCCATGCTCGCCCGCACCCGGGCCCATATCCACCACATAATCGGCTGTGCGTATGGCATCGGCATCGTGTTCCACCACGATCACGCTATTACCCATATCGCGCAAACGCTTCAGGGTAGCCAGCAAGCGATCATTATCGCGTTGATGCAAGCCGATGGAAGGCTCATCCAGCACATACATCACGCCGGTCAAGCCGGAGCCGATTTGTGAAGCCAGGCGTATGCGTTGTGATTCGCCGCCAGACAAGGTTTCGGCAGAGCGGTCCAGCGATAAGTACTCCAGCCCGACGTTGTTGAGAAAGGTCAAGCGGCTGGCAATTTCCTGCACAATCTTGTCGGCGATGGCTTGCTTGTTGCCAGGCAGGGTCACTTTCTTGAAAAAAACGAGCGCCTGTTTCAGAGGCAAGGCGCTGAGTTCATAAATAGCCTGATTGGCCACGCGCACATGGCGCGCTTCCAGGCGCAGGCGAGTACCCTGGCATTCAGGACAGACACAGGCGTTCAGATGTTTCGCCAGCTCTTCGCGCACGGTAGGCGACTCGGTTTCCTTGTAGCGCCGCTCCAGATTATGAATGATGCCTTCGAATGTGTGTTCGCGCAAAGTTGGTTTGCCGCGCTCGTTCAGATAGCGAAATGAAATCTCTTCTTTGCCGCTGCCATACAGAACGACTTGCTGAATTTTTTCCGGCAAACTGGAGAATGGCCGCTCCAGATCAAAATCATAATGTTTGGCCAGGCTATCCAGCATCTGATAATAAAATTGATTGCGCCTATCCCAACCCTTGATTGCACCAGAACTCAATGACAATTGCGGAAAAGCTACAATGCGTTTGGGATCAAAAAAAGTGATGTTGCCCAACCCGTCACATTTTGGACACGCACCCATCGGGTTATTAAAAGAGAACAAGCGCGGTTCAAGTTCGGGCAAGGAATAATTGCAGATGGGGCAGGCGAATTTGGCCGAGAACATATGCTCTGTATTGCTATCCATTTCCACCGCCACTGCACGTCCATCCGCATGGCGCAAGGCAGTTTCAAATGATTCGGCCAGACGTTGCTTGCTGTCTGGGCTGACTTTCAAGCGATCAACTACAATCTCGACTGTATGCTTTTTATTCTTGTGTAGCGTGGGCAATTTATCCATTTCATACACTTTGCCATTCACGCGCAAGCGCACAAAACCTTGTGCGCGTAATTCATCGAACAGATCAAGCTGCTCACCTTTACGCTCCACCACCAGCGGAGAAAGAATCATGATGCGTGTGTCCTGCGGCAATTGCAGTACATGATCCACCATCTGGCTCACGCTTTGCGCCTGCAACACCAGATCATGTTGCGGACAATAAGGATCGCCGGCGCGTGCAAACAGCAGGCGCAAATAATCATGAATCTCGGTGACCGTGCCTACGGTGGAGCGCGGGTTGTGCGACGTGGCTTTTTGCTCGATGGCGATGGCAGGCGATAAACCCTCAATCAAATCCACATCCGGTTTTTCCATCAACTGCAAAAACTGTCGTGCATAAGCAGACAATGATTCCACATACCGCCGCTGTCCCTCGGCATACAAGGTGTCAAATGCCAGAGAGGATTTACCAGAACCGGATAAGCCGGTAATCACCACCAATTGATTGCGTGGCAGGTCGAGATTAATGTTTTTCAGATTGTGCGTACGTGCACCGCGTATTTTTATTTGATCCATACAAACCAACTTAAATGAGGCCGACCTGCCAATATACTCGATTTTTTAGGCTTTCCCAACCCATGCAGCGAGATTCTGCCATCCCGTACCCCCACGCTTTGGAAACTGTTTACAGATAGCTGTCGGCAAGCGTGGCGACCTGCTAAAATGCGCAGGTTTTTGAGCTTATAAAACCTGGCCAACCATACAATTCAAGTAAATACACCATGCAAACCAATAAAGATTCCATGAGCCGCGCAGAACGGCGCGCCAGTGCTGGCTTGGCCGGTATTTACGGCCTGCGCATGCTGGGGCTATTTATTATCCTGCCCGTGTTCGCGCTATTCGCCGAGCATTTGCCCGGCGGTAACAACAAGTTGCTGATCGGCCTTGCGCTAGGAGCGTATGGTTTGACGCAGGCTATTCTGCAAATCCCAGCAGGCTGGTTGTCCGACCGCTACGGACGCAAGCCGGTAATATATGCTGGCTTGGTATTATTCGCTGTAGGCAGTTTGGTTGCGGCCTCGGCAGACAATATTTACTGGGTGATTGCCGGGCGCGTGATTCAGGGCGCGGGCGCAATCAACGCTGCGGTGATGGCACTGGCGGCTGACCTGACGCGCGAAGAACATCGCACCAAGGCCATGGCGATGATAGGCATCACCATCGGCATTACCTTTGCCCTGTCCATGGTGTTGTCGCCGCTGTTGTATCAAGTGATTGGCGTACCCGGCATTTTTATGCTGACTGGTGTGCTGGCCGTTGGCGCAATTTTGGTGGTGATCTATATTATTCCCAACCCGGCCATTACCCGCTTTCATTCCGAGACCGAGGCCAGTAGCAAATTGTTTGGAGCAGTGTTGCGTAACAAGGATTTGCTGCGCCTGGATTTCGGTATTTTTTCCTTGCATGCAATTTTGATGTCAGTGTTCATGCAAGTGCCGTTCTTGCTGAGAAGCAACGGGCTGGAGGGCGCGCAGCATTGGCATGTATATTTACCGGTGATGCTACTGGCCTTTGGTTTGATGGTGCCGCCGATTATTGTGGCCGAGAAAAAAGCTAAAATGAAGCAGGTGTTCATGGGATCGATTGCACTGGCAGCCTTGGGGCAATTATCATTGCTGCTGTTTCATGATAGCGTGTGGAGTGTGGCCATGGCATTGCTGTTTTTCTTCACAGCATTTAATGTGCTGGAAGCAACCTTGCCTTCGCTCATCAGCAAAGTTGCGCCGCTGGCGGCCAAGGGTACGGCCATGGGGGTATACAGCAGTGTGCAATTCCTCGGCGCATTTTGTGGTGCGGCGATAGGCGGTACTTTGATGGAATATTTTGGCGGCAATGCGGTGCTGGTGTTTGCTATAGTCTTGCTGTTGTTGTGGCTGCTGGTGGCCAGCGGCATGCAGCAGCCCGGCGCGGTCCGCACTAAAATGTATCCCTTGCCGGAAATGAGCGCGGCAGCAGGCGCCAGCTTGCAACAGCGTCTGGCGCAATTGCACGGTGTGCGCGAAGTGATGGTGGTGTCAGCAGAATGTATGGCCTGTCTCAAAGTGGAAATGAGTGGTTTTGACGAAGCAGCGGTAGCAAACTTAGTGAAAGGAGCGTGACATGTCGGTAAATAAAGTAATTCTGGTGGGACGTCTGGGCAAGGATCCCGAAACACGTTACATGACTAATGGCGAGGCGGTAACCAATGTCTCGCTGGCTACTTCGGAAAACTGGAAAGACAAGAGCGGCGAGAAACAGGAAAAAACCGAGTGGCATAATCTGGTGTTCTACCGACGCCTGGCTGAAATCGCTGGAGAGTATCTGAAAAAAGGCTCGATGATTTACGCTGAAGGGAAGATCACCACGCGCAAATGGCAAGACAAAGAAGGCAAGGATCGTTACACCACTGACATCATCGTCAATGAGATGCATATGCTGTCCAGCAAATCCAGCAGTGGCAGCAGCTTTGAGGTGGTGGATAAACCCACGGCCTCTGCTGCCGCACCCGCTGCCAGCAAACCGGCTCCAGCCAAGAGTGGCGGCTTTGATAATTTCGATGATGATATCCCGTTTTAGGTGAACAAAGCTTTTACCAAAGAAACGGATGAAAGTGCGGACGCAGAAGAGCCGCAAGCCCCCCCACCTTTGCCGCCTGGCCTTAAGAATTACATCACCCCTGTTGGTTATCAGCGACTCAAGGACGAGCTCGATCAGTTATGGAAGGTCGAGCGTCCAGCGTTGGTGCAAACTATTACCTGGGCTGCTTCCAATGGCGACCGTTCGGAAAATGGCGATTATATTTATGGCAAAAAACGCCTGCGCGAAATAGATAGACGCATACGCTTTCTTTCCAAGCGGCTGGAGAATGCTGTGGTGGTGGACCCGGCTCAGCGCCTGGATTGTGACCAAGTATTTTTTGGTGCGACTGTTACCGTGTGTCGATCAGATGGCACAGAATCTACTTACAGCATAGTAGGTGTGGATGAAGCCGATGCGGGACGTGGGTTGATAAGCTGGGTATCACCGCTGGCGCGGACATTGCTAAAGGCGCGTGAAGGGGATACAGTGATCTTGCGTATTCCCGGCAGGGTAGAAGAGCTGGTGATAGTGGAGATCGCTTATCGGCGTATCTAGATATGCCGGGTCAGCTTGTGGGGATCAGATTCTTTTCTACTGCATCTCTCTACTTAAATATTAGACTAAGGAAAAATCATAAAAAATTCATACAATTGAAAGCAATAAAATATATACTATCTGTGAAAGGTTAGGTTAAAAGCTAATTCAGTTGCACAAGCTGATGTCGTTGTAACTGGACTTCTCTGTGCAAGCCTTAAAGAAGTGTCAATAATAATTAAGGGGGCGTATGAACACTCAAGTTAAATTGATGGGTCAACCCGAGCCACAACAGATTATTTTTGGCCCGACATATTTCCTGGATGGTCACTTTGAGCTAGATCAAAAACGACTAACCTTCGCTGACACGCTTAGTAATTCTGGTGATGCGCTGTGTCAACTTTACGAGCACGCTCAAGTGTTACCCAAGGTCGCGATTCTTTTGTGCACCTATCATGGCCAACATTATTTGGCAGATCAGCTTGATTCATTTGCTGCCCAAAGTTATCCCAACTGGGAAGTCTTGGCATCGGATGATGGCTCGCAAGATAATACCCATGCAATTCTTGAAGCTTACCGCAGCAAATGGGGTAAGGAGCGGCTCTCTATTAATTTTGGTTTAGCTCGGGGCTTCGCTGCCAATTTTCTGTCGTTAACTTGCAGTAGCAGTATAAAAGCAGATTATTATGCTTACTCCGACCAAGACGATATTTGGGAAGCAGACAAGTTGCAACGTGCCATCAATTGGTTGTTAACTGTTCCCAAAAATGTTCCCGCCTTATATTGCTCACGTACCCGGCTAGTAGATGTTCATAACAGGGATATTGGATTCTCCCCGCTTTTTAATAAACCGCCCAGCTTTGCCAATGCCCTGATGCAGAATGTGGCCGGGGGTAACACCATGGTATTTAATAACGCCGCGCGGGCACTATTATGCGAAACCGGTGCCAATGCGGACGTTGTTACCCATGACTGGTGGGCCTATCTGCTGGTAAGTGGTTGCGGGAAAGTTTTCTACGACGCCTACCCCTCAATACGCTATCGTCAGCATGAGGGAAATATTCTGGGAGTAAACTCAAGCTGGGTTGCACGTTTTAAGCGCATCCGCATGCTCTTCCAGGGACATTATAGGGCGTGGAATAACCGCAATATTCAAGCTTTACAACGAATCCGGCATCGACTTACTCCAGAGAATCAGCAGATATTGGATCAGTTTGTTGAGGCTCGCAATTTTGGGTTATGGTCTCGCTTGATAGGCCTCAAGCGCTGTGGCGTTTATCGCCAAACCTTGCTTGGCAATCTGGGCCTCATCGCGGGGGCTTTGTTTAAGAAAATCTGAGCTATGGTTATAGTTGTTCGCGGCGAGGCTTGCGATACCAAAAATTTTCAAAGTTTGCCGATGCTGTCTGCTAATCAACCAGAGGCGTATATTTAATGCAACATTTTTCAATCTCGCCAGCAGAAATATTCGCTAGTTTTTGGCGTAATCGCAGCCTTGCTAACGCACTGGTTAAACGAGAAGTTATAGGCCGCTATCGGGGATCCATCATGGGCATACTATGGTCCTTCTTCAATCCTGTATTTATGCTTATTGTTTATACTTTTGTTTTTAGTGTCATATTCAAGGCCAGCTGGAACGTAGATAGCGATTCAAAAACAGAATTTGCTTTAGTATTGTTCGCTGGCCTGATTGTTTTTAACCTGTTTGCAGAATGCTTCAATCGTGCACCGGGTTTGATTCTAGCCAACGCCAACTATGTTAAAAAAGTAGTATTCCCATTAGAAATATTGCCGTGGGTAGCTTTGGGGTCGGCCTTCTTCCATGCCATGATTAGCTTGGGCGTATGGTTGATCGCGTACCTCATTTTTTTTGGCATGCCACATCTTACCGTCCTGCTCTTGCCGCTCATTGCCCTGCCATTGCTGCTGCTTATCCTGGGGGTGACTTGGGGCCTGGCGTCGCTGGGCGTATATTTGCGGGATGTCTCTCAATTCATAGGCATCACGACTACCGTACTTATGTTCCTATCACCTATTTTTTATCCCGTTACTGCACTACCCGAAAAATACCGTTACCTGCTGCGATTAAATCCACTTACTCCCGTAATTGAGCAAGCGCGTGCAGTTATGTTCTGGGGCGAATTTCCTGATATGCTAATTTGGACCTACTATCTATTAGGCACAGCATGCGTTGCATGGCTGGGTTTCGCATGGTTTCAAAAAACACGTAAAGGTTTTGCTGATGTCCTTTGAGCAACAGCCAGGGGCAGGGGAGTCGAAAACACTGGAATTAAAAAATACCAGTAATACATCCGATATTGCCATCAGTGTAAGTAACCTCTCCAAGTGCTACCAGATATACGAGCAGCCGCATGATCGGTTAAAGCAGTCAATTTATCCGCGCTTGCAGCGATTGGTGGGGAAACAACCCAAGCAATATTTCCGGGAATTTTGGGCGCTTAAAGACGTTTCGTTCGAAATAAAAAAAGGCGAAACTGTCGGCATCATCGGGCGTAATGGCAGCGGAAAATCTACCCTGTTGCAAATGATCTGTGGCATCCTTAATCCCACC
>JAUSKS010000075.1 GCA_030646595.1 Gallionellaceae bacterium
AAGTCGCCATCTTCCTGCTCACCGCAGTTTTAATTGTGCCCATTTTTCAGCGCCTGAAACTGGGTGCTGTGCTGGGCTATCTGGCGGCAGGCATGCTCATTGGTCCGTGGGGCCTGGGCATCATAGGCGCGGTCGAGTCCACGCTGGAGTTTTCCGAATTTGGCGTGGTACTGCTGTTGTTTCTCATCGGCCTGGAGCTGGAACCGAGGCGGCTGTGGACTTTGCGCAATTCAGTGTTTGGGCTGGGTGGCGCACAGGTGCTGGCTACCGGCATGGTGCTGGCACTGCTTGCCATGATGGCTGGATTTACCTGGCAAGCGGCGCTGATAATCGGCTTGGGGGGTGCCATGTCCTCCACCGCGTTGGTGATATCATTTTTATCCGAGCGCAAACAACTATTGACCCAGCATGGCCGCGAGTCGTTTGCAATTTTGTTATTTCAGGATCTGGCAGTCATTCCCCTGCTTGCCTTGTTGCCCTTGCTGGCTACCGCGCCCGGCGGGCAGGGTAGCAGCCAATGGCTGAGCGCAGCCAAAGGTGTAGTGGTCATTGCCGTGCTCATTGCTGGCAGCAGGCTGGTTATTCGTCCTTTACTGAAATTCATTGCGCACAACAGAAGTCAGGAAGTTTTTACCGCTGCTGCGTTGCTGCTGGTAATAGGCACTGCGCTGATCATGGAAAAGATCGGCTTATCGATGTCGCTAGGCGCCTTTCTGGCCGGGGTGTTGCTGGCAGATTCTGAATTCCGGCATGAACTTGAGGCGGACATCGAGCCCTTCAAAGGCTTACTGCTCGGTTTATTCTTCATGGCCGTCGGCATGAGCGCCAACCTTACCCTGATGTGGAGTGCACCGCTCACCTTGTTTGGCCTAGCACTAGGCATGATGCTGTTGAAGTTTGCGGTCATATATGCGATTTCGCGCACCATCGGGACGCCCAATAATACCGCCCAGCAGCTGGCTGTGGCACTGGCGCAGGGCGGGGAATTTGCTTTTGTGTTGTTCGCCGCTGCCACCAGCCTGGGCATATTTGACCTGGCCACCTCACAGCTATTGATTATGGTGGTAACTGTTTCCATGCTGTTTGCGCCATTGCTTATGATTGCGCACGAACGCTTGATAGTGCGCTGGTCAGAGCGCAAGAGCACGCCGGAGTATGACGTGATAGATGGCCCAGCCAATCCGGTAATCATTGCCGGCTTCGGGCGCGTAGGGCAGGTTGTTTCGCGCATATTGAGAATGTGCGGCATACCCTTTACTGCATTGGAAATTAATTATCAGCAAGTAGATTTTGTGCGCCGCTTTGGTAGCAAGATTTATTTTGGAGATGCTACCCGCCTTGACTTGTTATTGTCGGCCAAAACTGGCGAAGCCAAACTGTTTGTGCTGGCCATCGATGATGTCGCGGCATCTGTTAGAGCCGCCACGCTGGTGCGCGAACATTTTCCCGACCTGCCCATACTGGCGCGGGCGCGCAATAGAGCACATTATTTTCAATTGCGTGATCTCGGTATCAGCATGATCTACCGCGAAACTTTTTTATCCAGCGTAGCACTTGCCCACCAGGCCCTGCTCAATATTGGATTGACCACGCAGGCAGCCGAACGCGCTGTTACCCTATTCAAAAAGCACGATGAGGAACTGATAGAAATACAACATGCTGTCCATCATGACGAGGCGCAGCTAATCCAGAATGCACAACAAGCCACTGCGCAACTGAAATCATTGTTTGAAGCAGATACCCTGAATCTTCTGCAGGAAGATACGGATGAAATAAAAACCGAGCCGGAGAAAATAAGCCTGTGAAAAAATTAAAGCATGAAGCAGAATTATTTAAAGCTGCCTTGCTCGCAGGCGTTAAATATGCAGAGGGCCGGGGCGTGGTTGAATTTGAACCCACCGACTCGGCCAGTGAGAAACTTTTGTATATCTACCGCTTGCTGGTCCATGACAAAGTCATCCAGCCCTTGCCTGAAGACCAGGTAGCAGAAAAAACATTGCGCCATAAACTTGCCATGTGGTACGCCAAACAACTACCTAAAGATCACCCCTTGTTAAACTGAATTCCTGCTAGATTATTTCCCGCCAGCTAAAACCTTCATCTTGTGTCGCTACCGTAATCCATTCAGCATGGCAATTCAGTGCAGTGCTCAGGGCCTGCACAGCTAATTGCGGTGTATTGTTTTTGCGGCTCAAGTGAGCAGCAACGATGTGTTGTAAACGGCTGTTATCCAGCTGTGCCAGCAATGCTGCCGCTTGCGTATTGTTAAGGTGACCAAATCGTCCACCTACGCGGCGCTTGAGGCTGGCTGAATATTCGCCTGTGGCCAGCAGGGTCGTATCATGGTTACATTCCAGCACCAACGCATCACAGCCACTAAGCGTCATTTCGATATGCGGCGTAGAGCAACCCGTATCTGTCAATACCCCCAACCGCTTTTGTCCGTCGCTGAATACATATTGCACGGGCTCTGCTGCATCATGCGGTACCAGATAAGGTTGTATCTGCACTTCGCCTATAGCAAAAGAATGATGTGGATCAATTTCAGTGACGCCTGATAAATCTGTCCATGCTTTACCTTGCGCTTGCCGCGTTCCATGGGTCAGCCAAATGGGGAGAGTATATTTACGTGCCAATCGCATTACACCTGCAATATGATCGCCATGTTCATGGGTTACTACAATGCCGCTGAGGTGCTCAGCAGCCAAGCCCAGGCGCGCTAGCCGCGCGCTGGTTTCAGCCAAGGAAAAACCACAATCCATCAGCACACAGGTCTTGCCGACCTGCACTACCAAGCCATTTCCTTCGCTGCCGCTGCCTAATGAAGCGAAGCGCATATAGGGCACTCCTCAAAATCCAACTTTCGTCGCCATACTGCGTTACTCACAAAA
>JAUSKS010000076.1 GCA_030646595.1 Gallionellaceae bacterium
TTGAAAAAACTATTACACTGAAATAGCTGCTTTTGACTTACCCAACCTAGGCTACTACAATGAGTTTTCATTTACTAGGAGATACCGATGCCCAAAAATTTCCATCAACATTCATTAGCCATCCTGCTGACTGGCTTTGCCTTGGTTGCCTTGCCATCCATATCCTACGCAACGCATTCCTGGAGTAGCTATCATTGGGCGCGCACAGCCAATCCCTTCACCTTAAAGATTGGCGATAATCTGACCAGTGCCGACTGGAAATCCAAACTGGCGCAGGCATCGCTGGACTGGAACAATCCGCAAATCTTCCAAACAACATCTCCGCTGACTACTACTATCGTTACCGGCTCTGCACCCGGTAAACTCTGCTCAATGAAAACGGGTACCGTACAAGTCTGCAACAGCACCTATGGCAACAATGGCTGGCTCGGGCTGGCTTCAATCAACATCACCGCCGGCATTCATATCACCAAAGGTTCAGCCAAGATGAATGACACTTACTTCAACATGCCCAAGTACAACAATACCAATGAAAGACTGCATGTGATGTGCCAGGAGATCGCTCACGCTTTCGGCCTGGATCACCAATCCACCAACGGCAGCTCACAAAATACCTGTATGGATTACTTCTCCAACACCGGTGTAAATGCAGGCAGCACACTCAGCACTAAACCCAATGCACACGACTTTGAACAATTGAACATTATTTATACCCATCTTGATAGCACGACCGCTGTTGCCACATCTGCCTTGACCGCATCATTTGCAAAACAGCCCGACGACACAGCAGAGGAAACTGACGACCCCAACAAGTGGGGACAACTCAGGAGCCAATCCTCTAACGGTCGCAGCTCAACTTATGAGAGATTTAACAAGGATGGGTCACAGACTCTAATTCATGTCTACTGGACCGATGAAGCAGTGCAAAATTGCCCGCGTTGTGATCACCGCTATGATCACTAGCTGAGAGCGGCTGGCAAGGAAGAACGGCGCGATGCGACTCCCATTGGTTTTTGTGGTGGCGGCTTTGAGCCTCGTAGTTGGCAGCTTCAGTTTATCAGCGTCTCATGCACAGCCTGCATCCGCGACTGATCTTGCTACATTAATTACCAGCCTGCGTGCCAGCGGTGCTGGGGTTAAATTGGGGGAAAAAGTAGATCAGCCTTTCTTTTCTGTGCCCGGCAAGATAATCACCCTCAATGGCGAAGACATTCAGGTATTTCAATTTCCGGATGTAACAACGATAGCAGCACAGGCTGCGCAGATTTCACCGGATGGCAATAATGTGGGGACATCAAAACCCATGTGGATTGAACCGCCACATTTTTTCAGGAAGGGAAAATTGCTTGCGCTGTATATAGGTAACAACGACCAGGTATTAAAAGCCTTAACAACCGTGCTCGGACAGCAATTTGCGGGAAAATAGATGACAGAACTTCAACACCCTGATCGTTACTTAATTATTTTGGTTCATCGGACTTCTCCATGGGTGAAAATCTTACCACCCCTTCCGCTTCGCTCCCTCCCCTCCTTGAAAAGGAGGGGAGTATCATCTCCATCAGCCCTATAAGCAGAGGTCTTTCCCCTCCTGGCTCAGGAGGGGTGCCACGTAGTGGCGGGGTGGTTAATCAGGTGGCATGGTATCAATTGGTAACCAATCAGCTACTCCTACCCATAGAAAACCCGGAAGAACCATTATTTTAAACAAAGGAATGTGTATGCGTATCTTTAACTCGCTGGTTATTTTATTTGTTGTTGCAAGCCATGCTCAGATAACACAGGCTACCGAAGATATGGTTACTATTTCTTCCCCCAAGGAAGGTGCCAAACTCAGTACCCATAAAAAAATAAAAGTCACCTTTAAAGCTCAGCCCGGACCCAATGCTGATCACCTGCACCTATATGTAGATGAGCAGGAACCCATCATGCTGCACAAGCTCAAGGGAAGTTATATGGTAGAACCACTGGCTGTGGGCAAACATGGCATATGTGTCCGTGTGGTTAACAAGGAACATGTGGAGAGCGAGGTGCAGGACTGTGTGATGTTCCGCGTAGAATAAAAAAACAGTTGGCCTAAACAAAAAGCCGGACAAGTCCGGCTTTTTGTTTTGTGTAGTTACTTTTTATTCAGCTACAACCTCAACTGGCGTCGCATCAGCTGGTCTATCCATCAGTTCGATCAATGCCATTGGCGCGTTGTCGCCTTTGCGGAAACCAAACTTGAGTATGCGTGAATAGCCGCCATTACGGGTTGCATAACGTGGGCCAAGCTCGTCGAACAACTTGGTCACCATTTCACGGTCACGCAAGCGGGCGAACGCCAGACGGCGGTTAGCCAGGCTGGGGGTTTTGCCCAGTGTCAAGATAGGCTCTGCCACACGGCGCAGTTCCTTGGCCTTGGGCAAGGTAGTCTTGATCGCTTCATGACGCAGCAAAGAAACCGTCAGGTTACGCAGCATGGCCAGCCGGTGACTGCTGGTGCGGTTGAGTTTTCTTAATCCTAATCCGTGACGCATGATTTCCTCTCTTACCGCTCAACTGGCGCAGGCCAGTTTTCCAGTTTCATTCCTAACGACAGGCCATGTTCCGCCAGCACTTGTTTAATTTCGTTCAACGATTTACGGCCCAGATTAGGTGTACGCAGCAAATCATTTTCAGTGTACTGAATCAGATCGCCTATGTAATGAATACTCTGTGCCTTGAGGCAATTGGAAGAGCGTGGAGTCAGCTCCAGATCATCCACTGGGCGCAGCAACATCGGATCCACTTTAGGTGTCTGTGGTTTTTCCACCGGTACCGGTGTGCCTTCCAGCGCAGCAAATACCGAGAACTGTTCCACCAGCACACGCGCGGCATAACGGATGGCTTCTTCCGGATCGATGGCAGCGTTGGTTTCAATATCCATGATGAGCTTGTCCAGATCGGTGCGCTGTTCCACACGCGCGCTTTCCACAGCATAACTAACTCGGCGTACCGGGCTGAATGAAGCGTCCAACGCAATATGGCCGACAGCACGGCTTTCGCCAGGTGCCTGGCGCGCAATGGCCGAAACATAACCCCGTCCCTGCTCCACTTTGATTTCCATATCCAGCTTGCCGCCTGCAGTCAGGTGGGCAATAACATGGGCCGGATTGATCACTTCAGTATCAGCACCCACAGTAATATCGCCTGCTGTGACTACGCCTGCTCCTTCCTTCTTTAGTGTTAGCACTGCTTCGCTGGAATTATGCAGCTTGAGCACCAACCCTTTGAGGTTCAACAAAATCTCTACCACGTCTTCCTGCACGCCATCTATGGAAGAATATTCATGCAGCACGCCAGCAATTTTAACTTCAGTTGGAGCAAAGCCAGGCATGGAAGACAGCAATATACGGCGCAACGCGTTACCCAAAGTGTGGCCATAGCCGCGCTCAAACGGCTCCATGACTACTTTGGCTTGAGTAGCAGAAATTCTTTGCACTTCAATGATGCGAGGTTTCAAAAAATCATTCTTAGGCATATTTCGACTCCGCGTTAATTACTTGGAATACAACTCAACAATGAGATGCTCGTTAATTGTGGCAGGCAATTCAGAACGCTGTGGCTTGGCCTTGAATGTTCCTTTCATGGCCTTGGTGTCAACCTCTATCCATTCCGGATAGCCGCGCTGTTCGGCAGCTTGCACAGCAGCCTTGATACGCAACTGCGCTTTGGCTTTCTCAGCCATCTCTACCACGTCTCCAGGACGAACCTGATAAGACGGAATATTGACGCGCTTGCCATTCACCATAATGCCGTTGTGGCGCACGACCTGACGCGCTTCGGAACGTGATGCACCAAACCCCATACGATAGGACACATTGTCCAGGCGCGATTCCAGCAACTGTAACAAGCTCTCGCCGGTAATACCGCGCTGTATTTCTGCAGAACGATAGGTCAGGCGGAACTGCCCTTCGAGCAAGCCGTAAATACGACGTACTTTTTGTTTTTCACGCAACTGTCCGCCGTAATCCGACATACGTGTATTTTTCTTTTGTCCATGCTGACCAGGCGGATAAGCGCGACGTTCTACCGCACATTTATCAGTAAAACACTTTTCGCCTTTCAGAAACAGTTTCTCACCTTCACGGCGGCACTGACGACATTTTGGATCAAGATTTCTAGCCAAGGCTAACTCCTAAAATTATATACGACGCTTTTTTGGCGGACGGCAGCCGTTATGCGGCACTGGCGTGATGTCAGAAATGCTGGTGATTTTAAAACCAGCGGCATTCAATGCGCGCACGGCTGATTCACGGCCTGGGCCAGGCCCCTTGATACGCACTTCAAGGTTTTTGACACCGCATTCCACTGCTGCTTTACTGGCTGTCTCGGCAGCAATCTGCGCTGCAAACGGCGTACTCTTGCGCGAACCTTTAAAACCATTGCCACCACTGGTAGACCAGGCCAGCGCATTGCCCTGACGGTCCGTAATAGTCACGATGGTATTGTTAAAAGAAGCGTGTACATGGGCGATGCCCTCGGCTACGTTCTTTTTGACTTTCTTGCGCACTCGCGTACTGGTCTTAGCCATATCTCACATCCTCACTAAAATTATTTTTGGTACCCGAATTATTTCTTGGCACCGGCAACTGACTTGCGTGGCCCCTTGCGAGTACGGGCATTGGTGCGAGTGCGCTGACCGCGAACCGGCAGACCCTTGCGATGACGCAGGCCACGATAGGAGCCGAGGTCCATCAAGCGCTTGATGTTCATCGAGATATCGCGACGCAGGTCGCCTTCGACGAGGAACTTGCCGATGGCGTCACGCAGCTTCTCGAGCTCGTTG
>JAUSKS010000093.1 GCA_030646595.1 Gallionellaceae bacterium
GTCTTTTGTGGCGGCGATGTTAATGCTGACTGCGCCCTTAAAACGGCTGACCAGCGTCAGCGAATATTTGCAGCGTGGCCTGGCCGCGGCAGAGAGCGTATTTGAGCTACTCGATACACCCAGCGAAATAGACAGCGGAAAAACTGTTATGGGGCGCGCCAGCGGACAACTGGCATTTGAACATGTCAGCTTGTCCTACCAGGAAGATGGACGGCTGGCGCTACATGACATCTGCCTGGACATTCCGGCAGGACAAGCAGTGGCACTGGTAGGCGCTTCCGGCAGCGGCAAAAGCACCTTGGCCAATCTGGTGCCGCGCTTTTATACGCCCAGCCACGGGCGTATCACGCTGGATGGACACGATATAGCCGAGCTGACTTTGGCGGATTTACGCGCCAATATTGCGCTGGTGAGCCAGGAAGTGGTGCTGTTCAACGATACTATCGCAGCCAACATTGCCTACGGCCAGATGCGTGTAGTGCCCGAAGCAGAAATTATTGCTGCTGCGCAAGCTGCTCATGCCATGGAATTCATCCGCGAAATGCCGCAAGGTATGCAAACACTGGTCGGTGAAAAAGGAGTGCGCTTGTCTGGCGGGCAACGGCAGCGCATCGCTATCGCACGCGCCATACTCAAGAATGCGCCCATCCTTATTCTGGACGAGGCTACCTCTGCGCTAGACAGTGAATCTGAACGCCATGTGCAGGCTGCGCTGGAAACCTTGATGCAGGGCCGCACCACTTTGGTGATCGCCCACCGCTTATCCACCATAGAAAAAGCCGACCGCATCGTCGTGCTGCAAAAAGGCCGCGTGGTCGAGACCGGCACACATGGCGAATTGTTGGCTCACGCTGGTGTTTATGCGCAACTGCACCGCATTCAGTTCGACTGGAAAGCGTCAGCAACTATACTGTAACTAACTAAGCCATTAACTAATTGCTATATTTAACAAACATAGTTGACATCGGCCCTGACTCTGGCTAAATTGCCCGCCCTGACTTTTTTTGTGAATCCAAGGAGAAAACCATGTCCGTACTCGTCGGCAAACCCGCGCCAGATTTCACTGCTGTCACTGTTATGGGCAACAATGATTTCAACGAAACATTCAATCTGAAAAACCATTTAGCCGGAAAATACGGCGTCGTGTTTTTTTACCCGCTGGATTTTACCTTTGTATGTCCCTCGGAAATTATTGCCTTTGATCGCCGCCTGGACGAATTTAAAAAGCGTAATGTGGAGGTGATAGGCGTTTCCATAGACTCACACTTTTCTCATCTGGCCTGGAAAAATACACCCGTCAACAAAGGCGGTATAGGCGCGGTGCGCTATCCTTTGGTGGCTGACATCAAACATGAAATTTGCCGTGCTTATGACGTGGAAGCTGCGGATGGCGTGGCTTATCGCGGCTCATTCCTGATAGACCGTGGCGGTATCGTGCGCCATCAGGTGGTAAATGATCTACCACTGGGGCGCAATATAGACGAGATGTTGCGTATGGTAGACGCCTTGCAGTTTAATGAGGAACATGGTGAAGTGTGTCCCGCAGGCTGGGAAAAAGGCAAGGCAGGCATGGGTGCTTCCACTGCCGGGGTAGCAAAATATCTGGCTGAGTACGCCGAGGAGTTGTAACTATAAATTCAGGGCTCCTGCGAGAGCCCTTCCTTCGGGGGAAAGATAGATGCTGATCTGGTTCATCGTGCTTTATCTGATGGTTTCCATAGGCATAGGCTTGTATGCCGCTACGCGTGTACACAATGCCCGTGATTACGTGGTGGCCGGGCGGCATCTGCCCTTGGCTATCGTCACCGCGACCGTATTTGCTACCTGGTTCGGTTCGGAAACTGTGCTGGGAATTTCTGCAAAGTTCACCCAGGAAGGACTGCAAGGGATAGTCGAAGATCCCTTTGGCTCCAGCTTATGCCTCGTTTTTGTGGGCTTGTTTTTTGCGGCCAAGTTATACCGCATGAACTTGCTCACCATAGGTGACTATTACCGTAGTCGCTATAATCGCACGGTAGAAGTACTGGTCAGCATAGCCATCATCATTTCTTACCTGGGCTGGGTAGCGGCGCAGATTACCGCCTTGGGCCTGGTGTTCTCCATAGTCACGCAAGGCAGCATCTCGCAAAGCGAGGGCATGCTGATAGGTTCGGCTATCGTGTTGGGCTATACCCTATTTGGCGGTATGTGGTCAGTGGCACTGACTGATTTTTTCCAGATGATCATTATCGTGGCTGGCATGTTATATCTGGCTTGGCTGGTATCCGGTATGGCTGGCGGCGCAGAGGTAGTGGTGGCGCATGCCAGCGCGGCGGGGAAACTGGAATTTTGGCCCAAGCTGGAGCTGCGCGATGTGCTGGCTTTTGTTGGTGCGGCAGTCACCATGATGCTGGGTTCAATTCCGCAGCAGGACGTATTCCAGCGTGTGATGTCTGCCAAAACAGAAAAAATTGCGGTAAGAGGCGCGGTACTGGGCGGCGTTTTATATTTTCTGTTCGCCTTTATCCCGATGTTCCTGGCTTACTCTGCCACCTTGATTGATCCCAAAATGGTAGGCGAG
>JAUSKS010000104.1 GCA_030646595.1 Gallionellaceae bacterium
GGCGCGGTTGCGGTGTTGCGAGCGGTCGCTTTGGCATTGCACGACGATGTTGGTGGGAATATGGGTGATGCGCACGGCTGAATCGGTTTTGTTGATGTGCTGTCCACCTGCGCCCGAAGCCCGATAGGTGTCCACGCGCAGGTCGGCAGGATTGATTTCAATCTCGATGGAGTCGTCTACTTCGGGATAAACGAATACGCTGGAGAATGAGGTGTGGCGGCGATTACCCGAATCGAACGGCGATTTGCGTACCAACCGATGTACGCCGGTTTCAGTGCGTAGGTGACCATAGGCATACTCGCCGGTTACTTTGAGGGATGCGCCTTTGATACCCGCAACTTCGCCGTCGGATTGTTCCAGTACTTCCACGCCGAAGCCCTTTTTTTCGCAATAGCGCAAATACATGCGCAGCAACATCGAGGCCCAGTCCTGCGCTTCAGTGCCACCTGAGCCTGCCTGAATATCAACGAAGCAGTTGTTGGGGTCCATCTGCTGCGAGAACATGCGGCGGAATTCCATGTCCGCCACTTGTTTTTCCATGCCCTGCAAATCCTGCGCAATGCCGTGCAGGCTGGCGTCATCATTTTCTGCCACGGCCATTTCAAATAGCTCGGCCGTGTCCTTGAAATTCTGGTCAAGCTGGCTGAGGGTGAGTACGATGCCTTCCAGCATTTTGCGCTCGCGCCCCAAGTCCTGCGAACGCTTGTTGTCCTGCCAGATGGTGGGGTCTTCGCTCAGTATGGCGACTTCGGCCAGGCGTTCCTGCTTGCCATCGAAGTCAAAGATACCTCCGTAATTCGAGGGTGCGGGTGCGCAAATCCTGAAGCTGGTTAGTGAGGGCGTTAAGTTGTTCGGCTTCCATATGAATAAAATTACGTGCGGGACAGTCGGCGATTATACCTGTACTGCCTGTACGGAAGGAACAGTATTGAGTTGCGCGTGGCTGCATTTGCCACGCAATGGCTTAACCGTGTTGTTTCTAGTTGGGGGTTTTATGCGCCAACACATCCGCAAGTTCCCTGGGAACCGTATACGGGGAGCCGACTTCTGGCGAGAATAGCCGTTTCTGCAATTTTGCCTTGATCAGGTTGTTTTTGCCTTGCATTTCACCCGCATCTGCCAGGGAAGTTTCCTTGATCAGCCAGTCGATCAAGGCGGAATTAATGATGAGAGCAGCTTGCCGATCTGGCTCCTGCCCACCCGGATTCGACTCACGTTTGGGCACATTGAGAAAACGGGTGCGTTCAGCATTGAATTTTTTTAATTGGGCAGGTTGGAGTCGCGTGGACAATTCGCTAATGTAATAATTTTGTGCTTGCTCGATAAACTCAGGGGTGGCTTTGATCTGCTTGCCTTCGTGATCAAACATGGAGCCATGCCCAATGATGGCAATGGGCTCTTGAGCGTTGACCAAAGAGCCACTCACCAACCAGATGACAGCACCCAGGAATACACTAAAAATTTTATTACTCATTTCATACTCCTCGCATGATGAATTTGTGTGCAATATTTTGCTCGCAGTTATGGGGTGCCATAACAACCACTTCCTGCGATACAACTGGGGGGCATCGGCATCCTGTTAGGCGGGCTTATCGCGTTGACTGTATTTCTCATATTTCTAATCGTGCTAGGGGGTAGCTCATGACATGCACCCGCGCAATTACTCCCTGACGAAACATTATTGGCCCAACCAGAGGTTATGGGCAATGGTGTATAGCGCGGGGTGTCTACTTGAGTTGTGAATTGGCCTCCGCTGGAACCGCCGTTAAGAGGCCCTCGTAATACCTTGCCCCATGCCGGGTCATCGGGAGAGATCAAAAATACGTTATTCCCGCTATGGCAGGAAGTACAGCGCCCGCCCACATTTCCTCCAGCTGCAAAATCTACGCCGTCAACCAGTTCTGAAATGACCAGTCTTTGCCCAGCCCAGCCCAAAATCGTGGTGGGATTAGTCTTGAGTTGATTGTCCCAGAAGCAGGCTTTGCCCGTCGCAGCACCCTGGCAGATGATGCCAGCAAGGGAGCCTGGGGCACCGTTTCCTCTTGGCAATGCGACACAGGCACCTCGCACATTGGGGTCGCTGTAAGTCCACACGAAGGCATCCGTAGCGCCCTGAAGAAGATTGGTGCCCCCTCCATCAGTATTGAGATTGCCCTGCAAAACCCATGCTGTTCCTGATTCTGCCCAGTCTGGTGGAACAGGCACACCCTCAGCGCGGCATTGGGCCATGTACGGTGTATCCGCAGCTACTTTAAAGGTTGATGCAGCGCTGGCGTTAGCGCAGTAGGTAACCAAGAACCAATGCTCTACACCTGCGCTTGCTGTGAGCGTGTGTGACCCGCTAGAGAGGCCAGGGAAAGTTGCTTGTGATATTGTTGACGACGGAGAGGACGGGGAAAACTGGGCGGTGACATCAGCCCCATCCAGCAACACCCGGAATGGGTCACCACATGCATTACCGACCTTGACTTTTGCAACGACAGGGTTAACTATATTTGCCCCCTTGGGCGGTTCTATTATCGACACACAACTCGATACCAGAAAGCTGACGAATATTGATATGAGCAACCGTGGTTCATCAAGCCATTTAGCGATTTGAGCGCGCATACTTCACTCCCTTATGTTGATTCATACACAGGCGATTTTCTGCCTACCCATTCGTAGTGCTCGCCAAAGCACGGTACGGTTCATATCATATTTGTATTACCCCATCAGGCGCCACCCTATCAGAATGCCAGATCAAAACCCAGCATCAGGGAATTCTCTTTGGTTTCATGCCCGACAAAATCGGCATCATTGTCTTTTTTCTGCAAGTCCACAGTAGCCTCGACAAATCCTTTGACGTTGCGCATGAAGTAATAAGTTGCGGTGGTGCTCAGGGTGTTGAGTGCAATGCCTTCATATACCGTGCCGGTGCCGCGAAAATCCTTCGCGCTGGCGCGGTTGTACAACATGGAATAAACCCAACGCTCGCTGTAGATATAATCTGCACCGACAAAGCCACCTGTCCAACTGCGATTTATATCAGGGCTGGCATCGAGAAAATTATTCCAGCGGTTCCACAGCAACTGGCCGTACCAATAAAGTTTTCCGTCATCCCCGGAAAAATCCAGGCCCAGTACGCGTTTGCTGGTTTCGCGTGTGCCGGTAGTGCCGACCACTGCGCCAGCGCTGGGCTGTTTGCCGTTAAGCGCGAACAAGCCCGTTCTGACTGGCCCGATATCCATGCCGATGCGCCCGAACAGGGATTTGGAATTGTTGTTATCGAACTGGGTGCCGGGGCGCTGGTAGCCTGCGCTGTTAGCGGGGTAGTTGGAGTCTATGCCATTGCCATTGACTGCGCCCAAAGACAGGCCAACCGGGCCTATGTCGCGGCTGAATATGACACCGCGCTCGTAGGTAATGCCGGCCATGGAATAGGGCAGAAAATCCTGTACCGTGAGGCGCGTCTCGCGCGGGAACATTAAATCGCTGACCTGGAATTGGCCCAGCTGCATGGCAATGCCGCTGCCAAACACATCATCATGGCTGACCCAGGCATCTTCGACAAAAGCTTTTCCGTTCTCGCCTTTTTCCGCCAGGATGCCGTAAAAATAATAGGTAATGTGGTCGGAGAGCGGCGCTGAAGACAGCAGCTTGACCAGATAAGGGGATTGAAAATCCCAAGAGGCTTTATTGGCAACTGTGCCGGTGGCGGGATCCATGTCGCTGGTTTGGCGTATTTCGGTATAGGCTTGCGCGCGCATGGCCAACGGTATGGTTTTAGGCAATGCCAACATGTCATCGCCTGTGCTTAGCGTGGTTTCTTTCCAGTTGGGTAAACGATAGTTATTGGCGATGAAGTCTTGCCCGAAGCTGTTGAGCCGGGGGAAGGCGGCATGGCAGGTGGTGCAGCTTACATTGTACTGTCGGGCAAAGGCTGGTATGGCAGAGGCGCTGGTGGAGAACAGACAAGCTGTGCTTAATAGCAACAGGCATAGATATTTTGATCTTGAGTTATTTTTCATGATGACCCCAATCCGATTCTTTCAACCACTTGTTAAGTCCATCAGATGAGACCGGGTGTCCCATGTGATACCCTTGCGCTGTATCGCAACCAAGCGATTTCAGACGCTCCAGCACTTCTGCTGTTTCCACGCCTTCAGCCACCACTGTCAAACCCAGATTATGCGCCAGATCAATGGCAGAGCGCACAATGACATTGTCATTGCGGTTGTTAATCATATCCATGACAAATGATTTATCAACCTTGATTTTTGCCACCAGCAGTTTCCTGAGGTAGGCCATGGAAGAATAACCCGTGCCGAAATCATCTATGGTAATGGTTATACCCAGCGCGCCTAATCTCTGTATGGTGTCTATGGCGCACAGCGGGTCTTCCATCAGCGCAGTTTCGGTAATTTCCATTTCCAGCAATGACGAAGGAACAGGATATTGCTGCATGATTTTTTCAACCTGATCGGGGAAGGTCTGGTCTTGTATATTGATTGCTGAAATATTAATGGCAATGGGGATACGCAGATTCCTGTTGTGCCATTCGGTGGATTGTTGCAAAGCCATTTCCAGTACCGCACGAGTCAGCGGTTTAATGAGGCCATTTTTTTCCGCAACCGGAATAAATTCGTCCGGGTAAAGCAACCCTTCATCGGGATGTTGCCAGCGTACCAAAGCCTCAACGCCGCTGATACGATTGGTCTGCAGATGAATTTTGGGTTGATAGTGCAGCACCAGCTGACCAGCATTGATGGCTTCGCGCAAATCGCGTTCCAGTACAATTTGCTTGGCTTGTTGGGAATCCTGCTCAGCGTTATATATGGCATAACCACTTTGCGCCCGTTTTGCGCTATACATGGCAACATCGGCACAACGCAATAATGTTTCCGGATCTTTGCCGTGATCGGGAAATAATACCAGACCGAGGCTGGCACCTGCATGCAGGGTGTGCGTTTCTACTGTGAGCGGAAAACGTAAAGTATTAAGCACTTTTTGTGCGGCAATAACTACTCCGTCGATGCCGCTAATAGAGGGTAATAAAATTGCAAATTCGTCTCCACCCAACCGGGCTATGGTATCTGAGCCGCGCAATATCGCCTGTAACCGCGTTGCCACCTGCTGCAATACTGAATCGCCAATATGGTGTCCCAGCGTATCATTGATAGCCTTGAATTGGTCCAGATCTATCATGATTAATCCAAACGATTTCTTTTCGCGCTGGCCAACCAGAACGGCTTGATGCAGGCGATCATGCAGCAATATGCGGTTGGGTAAATTGGTCAGCCCATCGTGCAATGCCTGATGCCGCATGGCAATTCCTATATCCTGGGCTTTCAGCAACGCGAGTTCCTTGGCTAATATTTCCTTGCGCAAAACCTCTTGTGAATCGTCCAGGTGTTTAACGAGGCGGTTTAACGCGCGCAAAGGTAATATTTTGAGGGCAAAGTAAATTGCCAGTGCGACTACAGCACTGATCAGCCCTGCGCGTACAGTCAGATCTACAAACGAGTAAGGACTTTGCTGTCCGCTATAGTAATAAGCCAGGAAAAAATACGTGGAGGGAATGGCTATAAACACGGCCACTGCCATGCTGATTGCAATGACCTGGACTATGTGTTCCAGGCTACGGTATGGATTTATATGTTCAGACAAGAATAAACCTTCAAATAGTATAGTAAGGGCAAGGTTGCCCAAAAGCCCTATTATACTGCTTCCCAGTGTTCTATGACCAGTTGCAGGGTGGTAGCACCATTAAACTCATTAACCGCGAGTTTATAAAGGGCATAAATACGCTCAGGCATGGGCGTAATATTAAAAAAATGGATGGCATCGAATATCGCAGGCGGTACTGATAGCTTGAGCTTGAGATGTTTTTCACCCACCACGCGCTGACTCTGCACAACAAATTCTCCCTCAAATACAGGAGGAGGAAACCCCTGTCCCCATATTTGTTGCTCCAGCGTGCGCGTAATATTCAGGGAAAAATCCTCTGGTGCCAAGCTGCCATCTGTTTCGATCACTTTGGTCAGATCAGCAGGAGAAAGCAGACTGTGAGCAATAGTTTCAAACGCTGTTTTGAATTCTGCAAAATGTTCTTCCTGAATACTGACTCCGGCAGCCATGGCATGGCCGCCGAATTTTTGCAGCAGATGGGGATGGCGCTTGGATAACAGGTCCAGTGCATCGCGCAGATGCAAGCCATGTATGCTGCGGCCTGAACCTTTTATTTCTCCATTTTTCGAGCGGGCAAAGGCGATCACCGGGCGGTGGTAGCGGTCTTTCAGACGTGAGGCGAGAATACCAATTACCCCTTGATGCCAGCTTGCATCGAATATGGCCAGGCTGCTGCTGTCAGTGGGATTAATATACTCCAGCGCAGCCAGTGCCACTTGCTGCATATCCGCTTCTATATGGCGCCGCTCGTGGTTGAGTGTATCCAGTTTGTCTGCCAGTTGCGCTGCTTCATTAATATCATCGCTGAGCAAACAGCTTATGCCCAGGCTCATGTCTTCCAGGCGTCCGGCAGCGTTCAGGCGCGGGCCGACCACGAAGCCCAGTTCATAACTGGAAGCCTGCGCAGGATTTTTTTTCGCCACCTGTAGCAGCGCATTAATCCCGGCACAAGCACGACCGGCGCGTATGCGTTGCAAGCCTTGCTGCACCAGAATACGGTTATTCTCGTCCAGCTTGACTACATCGGCCACTGTACCCAGGGCAACCAGATCGAGCAGCTTGCCGAAATTTGGCCCCTTATCGGTAAATGTTTTGCGGACACGAAGCTCCGCTCTTAGTGCCAGCAACACATAAAACATCACGCCCACACCAGCCAGATTTTTGCTGGGAAATTCGCAGCCCGGCTGATTGGGGTTAACAATACACAGCGCATCCGGCAAGGCAGCACCGGGCAAGTGATGGTCGGTGATTAATACTTGCATGCCGAGGCGATTGGCTTCTGCTACCCCTTCCACGCTGGCGATGCCGTTGTCTACGGTAATTAGAATATTGGGTGCCGATTGCGCGGCCAGACGGACAATTTCCGGCGTCAGACCATAACCATATTCAAAGCGGTTAGGGACGATGAAATCCACTTGGGCACCCAAGGTGCGCAGCCCGCGTACACCCACTGCACAGGCGGTGGCACCATCCGCATCATAATCAGCGACGATCAGTAATTTGCGTTGTGCAGCAATGGCATCAGCCAGCAGCACAGCCATGTGCTGGCTATTTTTGAGTTGCGTATAAGGCAGCAGATGGTCGAGCCCCGTTTCCAGCTGGGCTCGATTTTTTATTCCGCGGGCCGCATAAATCCGGGCCAGCAGTGGTGCCATGCCGGCATCTGCCAACTGTTGCACGGCATCAGCAGAATAGGGGCGGGGAGTGGATAGCGTCATTGCGCGGGAGTGTAGCAGAGCTTTCCCTTCCCTTATACGGTACAAAGTCCGGGTCTATTTGCCGTGGTCTTGTTTTGGTTGTCCTTCCATTTTTAGGATAGAATTCGCTCCATTTTACTAACCTGAGCATGGGGATATTGTGGCATTGATAGTGCAGAAGTATGGCGGCACCTCGGTAGGCAGCCCGGAACGCATTAAAAAAGTAGCGCAGCGCGTAGCAAAATATCAGGAACAAGGCCATCAAGTTGTGGTTGTTGTTTCTGCCATGAGCGGCGAAACCAATCGTCTTATTGAATTGGCGAAAACAATACAGGCACAGCCCGACCCGCGGGAACTGGATGTGGTGATTTCTACCGGCGAGCAAGTCACCATCGGCTTGATGGCAATGGCACTCATGCAGGAAGGGCTGCAAGCCAAGAGCTACACCGGTGCCCAGGTCCAGATATTGACTGACAGCGCTTTTACCAAAGCGCGCATCCTGAGCATAGACGAGCAGAGCATACGCACCGACCTGGCCAATGGGTGTGTGGTCGTGGTGGCTGGTTTTCAGGGCATGGACGAGGAGGGCAACATCACCACCCTGGGACGTGGCGGCTCTGATACTACTGGCGTGGCCATTGCTGCTGCGTTGCGCGCCGATGAATGCCAGATTTATACCGATGTGGATGGCGTTTACACCACTGATCCGCGGGTAGTGCCAGAAGCACGCCGCCTGAAAAATATTACCTTTGAAGAAATGCTGGAAATGGCCAGCCTGGGCTCCAAGGTCTTGCAAATTCGCGCAGTCGAATTTGCCGGAAAATACAAGGTCAAGCTGCGCGTGTTATCCAGCTTCAGCGAGGATTTCGGGCAAGAGGGTGCAGGCACACTGATTACTTTTGAGGAAGACAATAAAATGGAACAAGCGATTATTTCAGGCATAGCTTTTAACCGCGATGAAGCCAAGATCACCGTGCGCGGTGTGCCGGACAAGCCAGGTATCGCTTATCAGATACTAGGGCCGGTAAGTGATGCCAATATAGATGTGGATATTATTATCCAGAATGTAGGTGTGGATGGCACGACCGATTTCTCATTCACCGTACATCGCAATGAATTCGCTAAAGCGATGGATATCCTGAAAAACAAGGTGCAGAAGCACATCGGCGCGCGGGATGTGATTGGCGATGACAAGACTGCCAAGGTGTCGGTAGTGGGCGTGGGCATGCGCTCGCATGTAGGCATTGCCAGCAAAATGTTCCGCACTTTGGCCGAAGAGGGAATCAACATTCAGATGATTTCTACCTCGGAAATTAAAATCTCGGTCATCATAGATGAGAAGTATCTGGAACTGGCCGTACGTGTGCTGCATCAGGCCTTCGATTTGGATCAGGAAATACTCTAGCTGCAGTATTTTCCAATCCAGAAATGAGTCTGAACAAGGAGCGACAAGCTCATCTGTCCGCCTTCGAATTCTCAATCGGTCTGTAGTAGTTAAAATTTATTCTGTTTGTGCCCGTACTGTTTCCTCAAGCACATTTCTTGAGTGCTGCGGAAATGGCTTGGAACAACCGCTGCCTAGCCTTGTGGAGCATCGCAGCGGCCTCATTGTCGCTCAACTCTGAAGCGATTGCATCCAGTTGTTTAAACGTCACGCCTGGCTTGAGATATTGCTTGGCTTCAGGCAGTGACTTAAGCTTCTCGTAGTGCGTCATCATCTGTTCGTAGCGGTACTTCTTCCGTTCCTTCCCCTTGGCATCCGTAATGGTCTCCGGGAAGAAGCACGGACGGTGGAAGTTGACATAAGGGTTTAGGAAGCCCGCACAGAAGGCGTTGACCTTCCCGGCGAACTGTTGCGGGATATGCGCATAACCCAGATGCTTGCGCACCACCGCGCCGTTCTTGGATTCCGCCAACGCGTTATCGTTGGAGTGCCGAGGGAGGGACTTGGTGAACTCGATGAACAATTTCTCCAACAGTTTGGCGACTTGGTAATTGATATACTCCGAACCGTTGTCGGCATGAAACCCCAGGATGACAAACGGAAACTCTTCCAGCAACTGCCGGATGACCGGCAGCAAATACGCCTCGCTGATCTTCTGATGGAACTACTAGCCATCTGACTAACCCAGCACAAGACGCTGGGTAAGTCATTGGTTATCGCAGGTGGCGACTAGCTGGAACTGGATCACACAGTCCACCGCGTTGATGTGGTAGACACCTTTCACTCCATCCTGATCGCCCTGATGCACACTGTCGATGCGGATGTAGCCTGGCTTGCCGTTGGGCTGGGGTGCGCGGCGTTGGCCGATGGGGATGCCGGTTGGCCGCGTCTTGGTCCAGTGCCGCCGCTTGTTCTGATACTGTTCCCCACCGCGCAGGTTGTACAGATGGGAGACCGAGATACTCGCCAGCCGCTCGAAGCGAGTGTCACCAAAGATCAGGAGGGCGCGCTCCATCAGCTTTTTGGTGGCTGGCCCCGACAGTGTGCCGTGCAGGGCATCCATCTCG
>JAUSKS010000110.1 GCA_030646595.1 Gallionellaceae bacterium
GAGCGTCGCGAACGCCATGACAACTGGTAATTTTGAATCCACTCGTCATTCCACCAAGCATTCCACCAGACCTGCGTAAATGTTGCGCGACTTATGACCTACAAAGAATTTTTAAGCGCGGTCGCAATCGCGCTCACCTTAATCGCGTTTTACCCCTACATATATTCTATCGTGCAGGGAAAAACAAAGCCTCATGTATTTTCCTGGGTGATCTGGGGTTCAACCACATTCGTGGTTTTTATGGCACAGCTTGAAGATCACGGTGGCGTCGGCGCATGGCCTATCGGCGTTTCAGGAATAATTACAATAGGCGTAGCGATCGTGGCCTATCTAAAACGGGCGGATATTACGATCACCCCAACCGACTGGGTATTTTTTATCGCGGCAATGTCTTCTTTGCCGCTTTGGTACTTCACCTCGGATCCATTATGGGCTGTAGTCATACTGACAATAGTAGATGTTTTCGGGTTTGGGCCTACGCTCAGAAAAGCATATAGTTACCCGTTCGAGGAGCAATTGATGTTTTTCGCGCTCTTCGCGGCGCGTAATGTGATCGTCATTTTTGCACTGGAAAATTACTCACTGACCACCGTTTTATTTCCGGCAACAATAGCAACAGCATGTCTGCTGTTAATGATAATGGTAAGGTATCGCAGACAGGCGCTATCCTCCTGAGCGTTACTTGAAAAAACAAATGACACACACCGTTGGTATTTTTGTATTTGACGAAGTGGAAGTCCTAGACTTCGCCGGGCCGTATGAAGTTTTCACGACCGCCTCCCGCCTGCATGCGCGCAGCCATGTCGCCGATCAGCCGCTGTTTAGCGTTTTTACAATAGGCCGCACCGCCTCGTCTTTACGAGCTCGTGCCGGGCTAAAGGTGTTCCCGGACTATAATTTTTCCACTCACCCTGCGATAGATGTTCTGCTTATCCCCGGCGGCGTAGTCACCGCAGAGCTTGCCCGGCCAGAAGTAATACAGTGGATCGCCGCTTCATCAGCGCGCAGCAAGCTCACTGCATCCATCTGTACTGGCGCTTTTCTGCTGGCACAGGCTGGGTTGCTGGATGGAAAACTAGCGACCACGCACTGGGAAGATATAGACGACTTGCAATCCCTGTTCCCCACCGTAAAGGTACAAACCAATCAGCGCTGGATAGATGAAGGCCGTATCGTGACCTCTGCCGGTATCTCCGCAGGCATAGACATGTCGTTGCATCTGGTCGAAAGGCTGGCTGGACGTGACTTGGCCACTCGTACTGCGCGCCAAATGGAGTTTGACTGGGCTGAAAATACCTGAGCGACATGCCTGGCTAGGCCGCGCATGTTGTGCTGGCCGCCGCTATCCACTATGCTTGCTGTTTATTATTTAACCAAACAATTATGTGTGTCAGTATCAAAACTTCGCAGGAAATCGAAAAAATGCGTATCGCTGGCCGTCTGGCCAGTGAAGTGCTGGATTACATCACGCCGTTTGTAAAAGGCGGTGTTACCACGGGTGAGCTGGACAAGCTGTGCCACGACTATATGGTGAATGTGCAGCAAACCATACCGGCCCCGCTCAATTATGCGCCGCCGGGACACACGCCTTATCCCAAGTCCATTTGCACTTCCATCAATCATCAGGTGTGCCACGGCGTGCCGGGCGATAAAAAACTGAAGAATGGCGATATTGTGAATATTGATGTCACCACCATCAAACACGGTTACCACGGCGATACCAGCCGCATGTTCTATGTGGGCGAGCCTTCCATCCAGGCACGGCGCTTGTGCGACACCACCTATCTCGCCATGTGGCGCGGCATCCGCATGGTCAAGCCTGGCATCCAGTTGGGTGATATTGGTTATGCTATCCAAAATTTTGTGGAGGAACTGGGCTACAGCGTAGTACGCGAATTTTGCGGCCATGGCATCGGCAAAGCATTTCATGAAGAACCGCAGATATTGCACTACGGCAAACCCAGGACCGGCATGAAGCTGGAAGCCGGCATGATTTTTACCATCGAGCCGATGATCAATGCCGGCAAGGCAGCTATCAGCCAACTGGGAGACGGCTGGACCATCGTCACCAAAGATCATAGTCTCTCGGCCCAATGGGAACATACGGTGCTGGTCACTGAGCAGGGCTTTGAAGTGCTGACTGTTTCTGCTGGCTCGCCCCCTCCTCCTGTATAAACTTAAACCGCAATTCAAGCCACAGAGATCACAGAGGACACAGAGATGATGCGGGTTTCATACATTTTTAATGTTTATCCGATGAGCGAGGAAGTCAGTAATGACAACCCATTGTTTTTGGTTACGACCAACCTGACCAACCTAAAGGTTAGCCTCCTCCGCAATAAACCGTTACACGGTGTATTGTCTCTGTGAACTCTGTGCTCTCTGTGGCCAATTGCTTTTTTCCAGGGTAAATTGACCGTGCATAGCACTGCTGAAATCCGGTCGAGCTTGCAGGCGGCGCGCGCGGCATTGCAACAGCAATATGAACGCTACCCGCAACCTGCACGCTTGCTGCATGCGCATGCCCAAGCAGTAGATCAGCATTTATGTGCCGTATGGCAATTGCTGGTCATGCCGCCGCAACTCGCGTTGGTCGCAGTGGGCGGCTATGGCCGGGGCGAACTCTATCCCAAATCGGATATTGATCTGTTGATACTGTTAAGCACAGAACCCGACCCGGCCTTGGAACAGCGCTTGCAGGAATGGGTGAGTCTGCTCTGGGACATAGGCCTGGAAGTAGGACACAGCATACGCACCGTGGCGCAATGCGTGGCGGAATCTGCAGATGTAACGGTGCAAACCAATCTGCTGGAAGCGCGTTTGATTACTGGTGCCGCGCCCTTGTTTGCAGCCATGCGCAATGCGCTGACCGAACATCTGGATCATCGCGCTTTCTATCAAGTCAAACAGAAAGAGCAGGCACAGCGGCATGCGCGCTTTCTGGATGCCGATTACAACCTCGAACCCAATCTGAAAGAAAGCCCGGGCGGGCTGCGCGATTTGCACAGCGTGTTATGGATCAGCCGCGCCTGCAATCTGGGCAACAGTTGGGCTGAATTGGCGCAGGCAGAAATGATTACGACGGCGGAAGCGCGCGCCATTGCGCGGCATGAAGCCCTGCTGCAAAACCTGCGCATCCGCCTGCATTACCTGGCCGGACGGCGCGAAGACCGCTTGTTATTTGATTACCAGACAGCCTTGGCCGAACAGATGCACATCGCTGCCACAACGGCACGGCGGGCCAGTGAACACCTGATGCAGCACTATTACCGTACCAAGCAGGCTGTGCAGCTGCTTAATGCAGTGTTGCTGCAAAACATGCAGGCGCGCCTGATGCCGGAGTCTCACACAACACAAATACTGAATGCGCATTTCATCACACGTGGTGATCTGCTGGAAGCGCGTGATGAGCTGTTGTTTGAACGCGAACCCTCTACCATTCTAGAAAGTTTTTTGTTGTTGCAACAACAACCGCAACTGGCCGGATTTTCTGCGCCGACTTTACGCGCCTTATGGCGCGCACACCCCAAAATAGACCCGGCCTTCCGCCGCGATCCGCACAATCGCGCGCTGTTCATGACCATTCTGCGCCAACCACGCGGCCTCACCCATGCTCTGCGGCGCATGAATCAAATTGGCATCCTGGGTCGCTATCTGCCCGCGTTTGGCCGCATTGTCGGGCAAATGCAGCATGACTTGTTCCATGTCTATACCGTGGATGAACACATCCTCATGGTGGTGCGCAACCTGCGCCGTTTCATGCTTGCGGAATATGAGCATGAGTATCCACTATGCAGCAAACTGATCAAGGATTTCGCCCGACCCGAAGTGCTGTATATCGCTGGCCTGTTTCACGACATCGCCAAAGGCCGTGGTGGTGATCATTCTAAACTGGGGCGCGCAGATGCCACCCGATTCTGCAAGCAGCATGGCTTAACGAGCGAAGATACCGAACTGGTGGTGTGGCTGGTAGAACATCATCTGAGCATGTCGGCCACCGCCCAAAAACAGGATCTGTCCGATCAGGACGTGATTGCCGCCTTTGCCGCGAAAATAAAAAATGACCGTTATCTGGTTGCCCTGCACTTGCTTACCGTAGCCGATATTCGCGGCACCAGCCCAAAAGTATGGAATGCCTGGAAAGGTAAATTGCTGGAAGATTTATTCTGGGCCACACGCCGCTACATGGTGGGCGGAAAAATCGCTGATCAGATTGGCGAAATTCGCACCCGCGCGCAGGAAATGCTGCGCCTGTACGCGATCATCCCTGAGGTCTATGCCACCTTATGGGCGCAACTGGATGCCGACTATTTTCTGCGCCACGAACCCAATGAAATCGCCTGGCATACCCGCTTGCTGGCGCACCGTGTAAACAGTGATGCGCCTATCGTCAAAGCGCGCCTGAGCCGCATCGGGGAAGGCATACAAGTGATGGTCTATACTCCGGACCGACCTTATCTGTTCGCCCGCATCTGCGGTTTTTTTGAACATCTCAGCTACAACATCCTGCAAGCGAAAATTCATACCAGCCAGCATGGCTATGCGCTGGACAGTTTTCTGGTGATGGATGCCAACAACGGCAAGACGGCATATCGCGATGTGATGAACTATATCGAGTTTGAATTAACACGCGAACTGGCCAGTACTGTGCCTCCCACGCCACCCAAAGCAGGCCGCATCAGCCGTCAATTAAAACATTTTCCGATTACGGCGGAAGTAACCATTGCTCCGGATGAAAAGGGTAATCCCCTGCTTGCAATCACAGCAGGCGACCGCCCCGGCCTGCTGGCGCGCATCGCCTATACTCTGGCACGGCACGGCATCGAAGTGCGCAGCGCGCGTATCAATACGCTAGGCGCGCGTGCTGAAGACAGTTTCAAAATAGCAGGAGCGGGGCTAGCCGAAGTGCCAGTGGTAACGGCGCTGCGCGAAGAGTTGTTGCGGCAAATTTCCTGATCTGGTTTTAAACCTAAAAAAACGCAGTTGAATTTTTATTCCATGGTGCAAACCCTCTCCCCTAGCCGGCTTCGCCCCCCTCGCTTCGCTCTCCCCAGAGGGAGAGGGGAATAAAGTCCCTCTCCCTCTGGGAGAGGGGTTGGGGTGAGGGAACACCCGTTGCTAGCTTGCCTCAGAGCATAATTATGACCATGCAACTGCGGTTTTTAGGTTAAAAGCTGATAAGCACCAGCCCCTTTCGCTTCGCATTTTTCGCCAGCGTCCCGTCCAGAGTGGCCATCTGCCTTGCGCCTAATTCCAGCGCCACGGCAAGATGCAGTGCATCCCCAGCGCGCAGTCCGTGCTGGTGCAGCTTAATCATTTTCGCCGCCTGGCTGTATGCACTCCGACTTACCGGAGCAAGCCGCAGACCACCCGCCGCCAACAGGTCAAATTCCTTGTGTACCCGTTTTGCATTGGCTTCAGATAGCTGGCCAGTGCGCAACTTGATGGAGGTGGCGCTGGAAAATTCGGTCAGCAACCAGTCACTGCTGGTCGGCACATCCTGCAGCCCGGTATACCACGCCAGCACGTCTGATGTTTTCGGCTCGACTGTCAGCAGCGCAACAATGACGCTGGTGTCCACATAGATCATCAGTAGCGCGCCTCTTGCCGCATCCGTTCCACTACCGGCTTCGTTATTGGCATGGCGGCATGAAGCTTGGTGAGGCGACTCAAAAAGGCAATCTTGTCAAAAGTCTTTTCCGGTGCCAAGGTAATTTCGCCCGCCGGGGTGATGCTGGCTTCAACACTGTCACCCTCTTGCAACCCCGCCGCCCGCGTGCATTCCATGGGCAGGCGCACCGCCAGGCTGTTACCCCATTTCGCTATCTGCAATTTCATTTTTACACTCCGTCTGTGTATACACGTAGATACATATTAACACTTTTGACGACAATGGCAAGCCTTCATATTCCCTGCCCAACCACGCCGGGAATATGGCGGCACTTTAGGGGAAAATGCAGGAAAGAAAAAAGACCTGCATCGCTGCAAGCCTTATTCTATTCTGCCCCATTGGGCTAGACGTGGATAATTCGTTACGCAGCCCTCAACTCAGCGCGCTTTACCTTCAGCACACCTACTTTGCGTGCTTGCCACAAGTCATAGGCGCTTTGTTCTGCCAGCCACAGACGCGCTTCGCCGCCACGCTCCACACCTAACCATGCTTCGATACGCAAGGCCATTTCGGGCGAGATAGCGGCACGGCCATTTAGCACACGGGAAAGCGATACCCGCGCT
>JAUSKS010000113.1 GCA_030646595.1 Gallionellaceae bacterium
GTCTTTGGCGCTGTGCTGCAATTCGTGCGCGATCTGTATGTCTTGTTGGAGATCGGCGAGGCGTGGTCGTGTGCCTTTGATAGGCCTGGTTTGTACGCTACCCGCCTGTACTTGCAAAAAGCATTCGGGTGAAGCGCATAGTATCTGTGCTTGCGGCAAGTTTAGAAAAGCAGCGTAAGGAGCCGGGCTTATGCGCCGCAATTCCAGATAAGCTTGCAGCGCATCGCCGCTGGCTGGCACGGTATAGCGTTGAGCCAGATTTACCTGATAACAATCCCCTGCACGCAAATATGTTTGCACCTCATCAAAAGCAAATTGATAAGCGGTGCGGGATAAGTTGGATTGCATCAGACCATGCACGGCAAAAGCTGGCCGAGGCACATTACCACGGCCTTGCAGGCGTGCAAGAATCTGCGGCAACACTTGTACCGTAGCAGCTTCACGTAACTGCGAAACCAGGTAGGCTGTTTGCTGCTGATGGTCCACAACAATGGCCCAGTCGTAAATGCCCACCGCCATATCGGGTAGCTGTTCCGCATTTTGTGCCTGTGCGGGCAAAGTCATCAACCGCCGGGCCAGATCATAACCCCAGTAGCCTAATGCGCCGCCAGCAAAGGGAATGCCGGGTAGCGGGGCGACGGGTGTGCCTAGCTGCTGCCGCAGCAAATCAAAGGGATCCGCAGCCGAGTGCTGGGTACTGGTGTCGCGCGTGATGGTTGTGGTTGCCTGATAAGTAAGCAGGGTAACCACTGGCTGGGCACACAGAATGTCATAATGACCGCGACCGCCGCTATCCAGCCAGATAGCCCAGGGCAGGTCGGCGATGGCTGTGTAATAAGCCGCAGCATCAGTACAATAGGGAATGGATGCTCTATACGCCATCAGGACACCTCTAAAAATCCAATTTTCGTCGCCATACTGCGTTACTCACAAAAATTTGCTCCTTACATATTAACTATATGCCGCGTCGCAATTTTTTGCTCGCTGTAAGCGCGCGCCGCATTTGGCACTGATTTGCGCAGCATTTGGCACATGAAATATTGGATTTTAACGCCAAAACCTCGCCGCCCGTTAAAATAATCCACCCATCAATCCCGGTTCGTAATTGGTGATCACCAGCTCGCGGCTTTCGGTTGGTTGGCCGTGGGTGTTGGCCACGCTGTATTTGATGCCCAGTTCGTGCATCGTCAGCCCCTCAAAAACCCGGCGAATATCTGGGTGATCGTTAATGCTGACCATCATTTTACCACTGCACTTCCTCATGATCGCGGCCATCGCTTCGTACTGGTCAAACTCGAACGGGACACCGTAACCTTCCACTTGCCAATAGGGTGGGTCGAGGTACAGAAAAGTGTGTGGCCGGTCGTAGCGTTTGATGCACTCTTGCCAGTCCAGGTTCTCGACTGTGGTGCCAGCCAGCCGCATATGCGCAGCCGACAGGTTCTCCTCAATCCGGCACAGGTTGATCGCTGGTGCAGTGGTTGCCGTGCCGAAATTCTGGCCATCTACCTTGCCGCCGAAGGCATGCTGCTGTAGGTAGTAGAACCGGGCCGCGCGCTGGATATCGGTCAGCGTCTCCGGGTTGGCTGCCTGATGCCATTTAAATACCTGCCTGCTGGTAATCGCCCACTTGAATTGCCTGACAAACTCTTCCAGATGGTGCTGCACAACGCGATATAGATTGACCAGCTCGCCATTGATATCGTTTAACACCTCAACCGGTGCTGGCGGGCGCAGGAAATAGATCGCAGCACCACCACAAAATACCTCGACGTAGCATTCATGGGGCGGAAACAGCGGAATCAGCTTGTCAGCCAAGCGGCGCTTGCCGCCCAGCCAAGGAATAATCGGTAGTGCATTTTGCATCTGTAAGCCCCTTCTAAATATGCTAGGCTTTGCCCGCCGCGTACGTGGCAGGGAGCCTTGGCTTTGGCTCACAGGTTGATTCTGTGGGTTTAAAGTGGCGTTCATCGTGCTACAACACGGCGAACGTCGCTCTCTCTTTTACAATATCCTTACCACTCCACCGCTTGCAAAGCAGCCAGATCGTTAACTGCCACGGCAGCGGCAATAGCATCCATGCGCGCCTGGCGTTTGCCAATTTGCTCGCCTGCATAGGCTGCATACGCATCTGCCTTTACGATCACGCGCGCGGCCAGATCAGCCACGGTGATGCCGCGCGCGGTGGCGATGGCGGTCAATAATGGGGTAGGGGCGAGCGAGTTGGCAACATAGGCCCGCGCTTCAGATTCCTGCTTCGCCCAGGAATTGCGTTCTGTCTCAGGGTAATCGGCGGCGATTATGTTGATCGCGGTGGTGTAGGCGGAATTGATATCCTGCCTGACTTGATCGACGGTCTTTGGCTGATCTGGCGGCGGCAGAAAGGTTTCTCCAGATTTAATATAACCACAAACCACCTCGTTAGGTGCCTCTACCGTGCCAGGCTCTTCGTATGGTGTTTTATAAACAACCACGCCGAATTCATCGAGTTTTACATAAGCCATTTACTTACTCCACCTTCGTTATTAAACAGGATGTGTACACGTTCGTGAGCCCGTCTGCCGTATTAACCCCTAATCCATTCGTAGCCTGAGCGGCGACGATATAGTGCGTGATATTGAGATTTTTAGTCGCAGCCAAGGTAAATATTCCTCTTATAAAAGAGGATGTTTGTGTGGGGTCAGATGATCCAGGAGCTTCCGAAGTCCCTAACATTAAAACCGTGGAGTCCGTCACATTAACGAGTCGAATTCTATGTCGAACACCCCCTAAACAAGGAGCCGAAGCATGGATGCTATAAGTGCCTTTCGGCAATGTGATTTGATTTGAAGACAGCGACGCGTTTAAAATAGTGTTACTTACAACGGTGTTAAGTACCCTGACTTGGTCGCCTACCACTGACGTTCCACCGTTCGAAGTAGTCTCTTCGCGGACATGCAAAGAGGCATCAAAGCCTCCCACGGATAAAAACAGACCATCAAAATAAATTGTGCCGGTGGAGGTGCCGGTGGCGGGTACTCCACCCGTAATTTTTGTACGCATAAATCGCGCGGTACTTGGGGCAGTTAACGAGCCGCCAATTGCAGTCAGCGCGGTTGGCGTGTTGCTGGATGAATAAACCGTACTCAACGATATTTGCGCCTTGCCACTGTCATACCAGATGATCTCCATCTTGCTGGAGATGTTGGCAGCGCTGGCTTTGATTATAGCCTTAAGCAGATAAGCCATTACATCGGTCACCGGAATATATTCATTGCTCACCGCATCGCCGCCACCATTAGCCAGCACGGTGGAGGTAAACGCCAATGAAGTATTTCCGTCTAACGGGTTGGAAGTGTTGATCGCCACCGTGCCGCCGGTGTATTGGGTGAGCGTCCAGCCTGCCGTGCTGCTATCCTCGAACGAGCCATTGCGCAGGTAATTAGGGCCAATCGGAATTTTGGCAGAGCCATTGCCATCATGAACATGCGATTCAATTTGTTCTTTCGCATAGGTCGTGTTGTCCCAAAGGTTGTTCAACAATGTTGTCGTAAACCCCTTCCCTGCATTCAGCAGGGAGGTGACTTTTGCGGTAAACGCTGTCATATGATTGTGTACCCCTGTGTGCCATCGCTCATCAGCCCATTGGCATCAGAGATATGGGCGTAAGTTGTTTCAGTTGGAAAATCCGCCACGCCGTCCGGCGCGATAAAGGCAGCTCTCGGATCAAAGGTGGTGTTGATGGCTTCCACGTCAAAATTGCCATCTTCCAATAGTTTGACCACGCGCATTCGGGTTACCACCGGATTTCCTCCGGCATCGGTTTTCTTGCGCGTGGTGACATCCACCAGATCACCCATATGCACTTCATCACGCGGGTCTAGTTTTAATTTGGCGCGCCACGGCGCATTGCGAAATCGGATCGTTTTACGCGCCACCAGCGCGCGGGCATGCGGTTGGTTGGCTTCGGACAGCCAGCGTGAGTAGGTCTGTGTCTGCACCACACCGTTATACTCATTCGGGCTCTCCGCACCCCCATCCTCGTAGCCTTCCGTGATCCGGAAATTCTGCCGATCCGTCATGTTGCCGGTGGCGGAATACGGCGCAAACGAAATAAACGCCTGGGTAATTCGCAGCGAATCGAGCGGGATAACCTGCATAGAGGCCAGTATCGTTTCATCCGGCGTGATCGCTTTAACGGTGGTAGAAAGCTGCGGCATATCAGCTTTGAATTTTTGTTGCTGCGCCACTGCATTCCACCACGAAGCCATGTTCAGATCGCGCAGCAGCTCATTCAGCAAGCCGCTGGCTTTTTCGGGTTTGGGAAAGCTGGCAGTGAGTCGTGCCGAGACACCCAGCCAGTCATCATCCTCCTGCGCCAGCCCGGCCAGATCAAGATAGGTATCGGTAATCCCGGCAGCATTGGCCAGCTTATGGATAGTATCGGTCACGCTCTTGTCAATGACGGTAAAGCACTGCTGCACTCCATCATCAATACTGTGATCTTCACGGGCGGTACCAAATTGCGCGCGGTAAGTTGAGTCTGGCCAGGACAACACGTCGCCGGACAACACGGTGTAACGTATTTCCTCATTGCCGATGCACACCAATTCCGGTTCGCCGGTAATGGTTGGGTCGTTATATTGCACACCATTCCCCACGCCGACGTTAATACTCAGCGCACTAATCTCAACCACGCTAGTGGTATCAGGCGTCACCGACCATGTGGCTACCGTCGCCTGGCGTGTCTCGCCCACGTAAGCTGTAATGACTCGCCGCTGCCCGGCTCCCGTGTTTTGAGTAACATAACATTCCATCCCGGTATAGGCTCCATCCACCGCCGAGGCGTTGCTGGCCAAGGTGATGTGGGTGGCATCTGCTGACACCGCATAGCCGGTGTATTCGATAGCCTTAAAATCGGCCAGCAACTTGCCGCTGGTCGGTGCGGGAAGCAGATTTTTATCCAGCGGTTTGACCACATCTGATAACGTAAATTGCACATCACCGTTATTGTCAGGCCCGGTGATCGATTCAATAACGTACAGCTCATTTTGAAATGTCGCCCAATCGAAGGGAGAAGTGACATACCCACTCAGCACCTCAATCACGCGCCCAACCGTGTTGTAATTGCGCGCCAACCATCGTGTCCAATAAGTGCCTTTAGCCGGAGTGGCGCGTGTGGCGATATAAGGATCATCCTCATAATCCGTGCACACCTCATCCGCTAAGGTGAACGTGATATTGCTGCGAGTCGCCAGCCCGCCGCCGACTGGTATTTCAGTGGGGGTAAAAGTATGGCTGAGAATATAAGGCCGCAGCGTCTCGCCGGGCGGGATGGCCATGCCTCGACTACAGTAACGGGGAGTTTTAACACCCTTGGCGTAGTTCGCCTTGTCCTTGCAAGTGCCATAAGTGTTGTAACACGGTGTACCCGTAGCGGTGCAAGGGGCCGTGCCAAAAGTGTTATTACAATAATCCAGATGCGGTTTAAGCACCAGCGCCATGACACGCTGATGCTTGGCTTGGGCATCGCTACGCGCGGTCATTTAGCCACTCCCATCACATCAAAACTAAGCGTAGCCAAGCCGCCTTGTTGGTGCGGTGTCGAATAATTATCACCTGCCGCAACCAGATACAACTCGGCTGGATAATTAACGCTATCCCAGGCAAAAACAAAAGGTGAGCCGCTTAGATTGCTCTCCCAAACGGCATCCCAAAATGTGCGCAGCCAACTCCAGCTCACATTGGCAAATTGCAGCGTCTGCTTCCATTGTTTGAAGTCAATAATCTTGCCGAGCGGCTGGCCATTGTCATTGTTATTGGATTGTTGAATTGAAGTCTTGCCTTTAGGATCGAAACCCGCGCTCAGGTATTTGGGCATCACGAATGCCGCGCCTATTATGGCGATGGCGACGGAGGGGAGATCGGCGACATCCAAGCGCATCTGCCAGATGCCAGCGCTGCCGGTAGTAGCGACGTTTGAGCTAGAGGAAAGTGTGCCAGAGCCAACGGCTGGGTAGAACCGCACAGTTATAGTTGTATTAGCTGGGTCAGTCGTTTTTCCTGCCACTGATATTCGCCAGTGAGTTCCATCATCTACTACAGCCACATCAGCGAGCTGAGCTAAATCCCCGTTTAATATTTGCCCATTTGAGGTATCCAATTTTACGCCATAATATTGCGTCGTCGAACCCGTAAAATCAAGGCGCAACATGCAAAATCGCGTTGCCATGCCGACCCCGTCTTTGAGCACATCAATAGCCGCCCGCCAGGTTCGGGTCATATCCAACCCAGTAACGCTTCTGTAGATAGAACCGCAGTTGCCCGTATCCGCATCGGTGGCGGTGTCAGAGGTTGTCGTTCCGTCTGTGGCCGTAGCAGTGTTGGGGGTAATGGTTACGCTGGCCTTTACCCAATACGCGTTATCAAATTCATTGGCATAGGAAAGCTGGTTTATCCGCAGCAGCACGAACCTCCAATAGGGCGCACTGACATTGGCGAACGAGGCCATGAATGGCGCATCACTGGTCGGGGTAACCAAGGCCACCGTAACGATGTTGCTGACAAAATTATCGGTGCTCTTGTCAAAGGCGATCTGGCATTGGTTAGTAAACAAATCATGACCATAAATCAGAGCATAGTCTGCCGCTTTTGAAGCGCCACAATTCACACTGACCGCATGCGATTGGTCATAGTTGGAAAACGACGCTGGCTTCCACCAGGTGTAGGGCCGCATGTCGGCCAAGTTGGCAGCAGCATAGTTGCCCGATGCGGTGCTTTGTGCCACCGGCACGGCATCGGCAAAGCGGTTGTCGAAAAAAAGTTTGGGGTAGCCCATGCCTGTTAAGCCATCGTTACATTGACGTTAAAACCATTACCCGCTGCCTGCTGCAATAGCGGGATCAAATCATTCACCACCGAGTTGTAGCTCATGATCGGTGCATCCGGATTATCAATCGCACCGACAATGGTCAGATTAAATTGTTGCGGTGCCTGCGCAGCCACGCCCACGGGGGTAGGGGTGGCCGGAGTTGATGGGTAGGTTAGATTGCTGCCACTACCGCTGCTGACAGCCGCGCCACCCCCTCCACTTGGCGCTCCGCCACCGCCACCACCCAATACGCCCCCAACCATTGCGGCGTTGGCAAGGGTAGCGGCCCACGAAACAGCAAACATCGCCGCAGCACCATACGGCCCGCCCCATGTTGCCCCCCATGCAGCAGATTTTTCTGCGCGCACACCGCCTGCGGCCAAAATTTCAGACACCGCCATTACCTTATAGAGCGCCATAAATTCTTTACTGTTCTTGCCAAGCTCGGCAAAATCCTGGATGGAGTTAGCCTTGCCATCCGCAACCTTTCTTGATTGTGCGGCGCTGGCTATATTTGCCTTTGCATCCTCGAACTGCTGTAGCTCGGCCAACGTCAAGTTATGGTCGTTGGCCATGATGAAGCGATCCAATTCCAACTCGGCCAGTTGTCGGCTTTGCTGTAGTTTCGCGCGCTGTTGATCTGTGGCTGCTGCATCTTCAGCCTGCATCCGGTATTGGTCGAATTTTTTTTGCTGACCCGCTACCATCCGTGCGGTGTGGGCTTGCTGTCGTTTATATTCTTCCTCATCACCGCGAATAAAATGCTGCCTTAGGCTCTCAGTATGTTCCAGGGCTTTTACAGTTTGTTTCTCTGCGTATTCTCTGGCCTTCTCGGCGGTTTTTCTGCTTTGTTCAGCACTTTTATCAATCACCTCTTGCATATCCTGGGCAGTCCGCTTGAGGTTTTCAATGCGCTCCTTGTTGGCAAATATTTCCGAAGCCACTAGTTGCGAGGCAACATCATCATTACTACCTTTTGGGTTATTCCAAGTTGCAGAGGCAACGCGCAATCGATCCATCTCTCTTTTTAAGCTGGCGTTCTCGATTTCTAACTGCTCCACCTCTTTGTTGATCCCGGCGATTTTTTCCGCTCCGGTCTGGTGCTTGGCTTTTTCTGCCGCAGCCATCGCAGCGACGACTCTATCTGTGGCCTTCTCTCCTGCCTCGTCCGCAGCATCACCCCATTTGTACCAGGCATATGCACCTGCCGCCAAAGCCGCCGTAACGCCTGCGATGCCGAGTGCAATCGGCGATAATCCCTGCGCAATAATCGACAAGGTTCCTGGCATTCGTGAAAAATCACCCCTGTATATCTCACGCCCAAGCACGACCATTTCCTGCTGGGCACGCTTGGTGGCCCATTCCACCTTTTCCATTCCTTCCGTTGCCGCACCACTCGTCTTGAGTATTTGCCCGCCCACCTCTTTGTAGCCAT
>JAUSKS010000048.1 GCA_030646595.1 Gallionellaceae bacterium
GAGCAGACTGATTCTACTAACCAACTAAATTTGTTCGACTTTTAACCGGACACTACTGATTCATTATCTATTTAGTCTGGAGCATTTTCTGTACGACAGCACACACTGGAATGTGGAGTGCAGTCGGGGAAAATTGGGAATGGAATTAGCTGTTCAGCGGCATAGTGCGAATGTCATGTGGCGGGATGGGAGGATATAAAACAGGCTCTGGCTCAGTCTTTGCGGCAGAGGAGGATCGATATAACTTGACCACCACACTAGCCACCTTGATCACCATTAATACTTTGCCAGCCCATGACAACATACGGGCCAGGCGGCTATGCCCCAGATATTGCAACACCAAGCCTGCCAATAGGGAACGCATAGGGTGGCTGGAAATGACCGCCGCACGCACTCCAGCCAGCTTTTCATTAATGGCATTGATATCCTGATACATCTGCATGCGATAAATAGCAGAACGCGCCTGTAACAGATCTTTACGCATGCTCAGCGTTTCTAACAGCTTACTCATGGCTTTTGCTTAAAATATCAATATCGTGATCAAATTCCTGCAAAGTGGTCGCCAGCAGCGGCGGATTGTTGCGTAATCTTTTTAAAAGTTCGATCAGTGTCCAGATGCCCACTCCCGAATAAACTACTGTCACGCCGCCTATTGCCAGCAAACGATAGCTGTCCCAATAGTACACCACGATAAAAACTGCCAGTAGCAGCAAACCCAGGGTACAAAAAAGCGCGGACACCAGGGATAGTATAAATATTTCCTTGATGCGCTCACGGTCCTCCTGGAGTTCAACAGCAATCAGTTCAGCACGGGTACGAACCAGCGCCAGGAAAGTAATCCCCAGCGCCTTGATGGAATCGAGCAGGCCAGCATTGGCTCCAGGCTGTGAGTTGGACACGATTTATCGGCGACCCAATATGACACCAATTGCTATCCCGGTAATAATACTGACGCCCGCTACCGCGCCTATACTGCGCCACGGATTTTCATGCACATACTCATTGGTGGCACGCGCGGCCAGTTTGCCTTTTTCGATTATCGTACCTTCGAGGTCCTGCAATCGTTGTTTGGCGGTATTCAGATTTTGCTCCATCTTGGCGCGCAAGGCAGCGGTTCGGTCGCCTCCTTCATGGGCGATGGATTTCAATAACTGCTCGGCTTCGTTGATAACATTCCCGAAATCGCGCAGTAATTCTTTCTTTACTTCTTGGGTGGCTTGCATAATATCCTCCGGTTTTGGTTCAGTTATTTGTTGTGGGTTAAACAAAGTGGCTCATAGTAGGTAAAGTGTAGGCTCTTATCTGTACGCTAGCAAACATACTTCAACAGGCCTTATCAGATAGCTCTGGAAGACGCACCATTGTTTCAATGGCGCAGCAATGCGCAATGAGCAGGCAACCTCGAGGCCAATACAGCCGTAGTACACAGGCTGCCAAAATTCAAGGCATACTGCCGGGTAAACTCTGCCCCCAGATAAAATATCTGCGCGGAATAATAGATCCATAGCAATAACGCCACCAATGAGCCGACCGCGCCGAAGCTGGAAACCACACCACTATTGCCCAGATACAGGCCGATCAGGTATTTCCCCAGGCTGAATAATGCCGCGGTAAAGATTGCGCCTATCCACACATCCCGCCATGACAACGGCGTATCCGGCAACATTTTATAAATCACCGCGAACAGACAGGCAATGACAAGAAATGACATCAGCGAGGCCAGCACAGACAAAAGCTGCGTAGGCCCGCCCCCTATTCCGGCAGCATAGCGTTCCAGCACGGCCAATGCCGCACTGATCACCAGGGAAATCAGCAATAACAAGGCCAGCACACATACCAGGCTGAAAGAGAGTAATCGTTTGCGCAGCAAATCGAGCAAGGCCGATTTGCCCTTTTTACTGTTGCCCCACATATCGTCCAGGCTTTCCTTCAACTCGACGAAAACCGTGGTAGTGCCTATCAGCAAGAGTACGCCAGCAACCACAGTTGCCATGACGCCGGAGGCCGGATTGCGCGCAGCAGCCAGCAATGCCTGGATGGCCTGGGCACCATTTTCTCCCACCAGTCCCTGAATTTGCGCAATGATCTCGCCTTGCGCCGCTTCTGCGCCAAAAAAATAGCCTGCCACGGCGATCGCCACCAGCAGAATAGGCGTCATGGAAAACAAGGCATAGAATGCCAGCGCAGCACCCCTGCTGGAAGCGCGATGCAGCGTCCACGCAGCCACCGATTCAAGCAATATTCTTTTTAAGCACTGGCCCCGCGCAGATAGCATGGTGGTCTCATACCGCGTTATTTGCCATACCATAAAATGGCAGCGCCTTGGCTACTCTGCGCTCAATAAAGGCAGCGCTGCGCAAGGTGTTGGGGAAAGAAATCTTGCGCCGGTTTAAACGCGAGCTGGAATAGCCAAGCGAGGGATTACTGCGGGCAAACGCCATGAATTCGTCCGGCGGCAAAGGCTGGCTGAAATAATACCCCTGTATCTGATCACAACCGCGGGCATGCAGAAAATCCAGTTGTTCCAGCGTCTCCACGCCTTCCGCAATGACTTCCAGATTGAACTGATGGCCCAGGCTGATAATGGAACGCACGATGGCAGCGTCGTTACCTTCGTGAATGTCAGAGACAAAGGATTGATCAATCTTGAGCTTGTCCACCGGCAGCTTTTTCAAATAATTCAGGCTGGAATAGCCGGTGCCAAAATCGTCTATGGACAGCAATACGCCGAGCTGGCGCATCTGTAGCAGAAAGGCCATGGCCATTTGCGTATCGCCCATGGTCACCCCCTCGGTCAGCTCCAGTTCCAGATCTCCTGGCCCCAAGCCGGTTTCTTTCAGCACTGCCGCAATTTCCTGTGCCAGACTGGTTTGGCGCAATTGGCGCAGGGACAGGTTCACCGAAACCGGAAACAGCGGCAATCCCTGTGCGCGCCAAGTAGCCAGTTGCACACAAGCCGTGCGCAAGACCCATAATCCGATCGCCAGTATTTGCCCGGTTTCTTCTGCCACCGCAATAAAATCGTCGGGCATGACCAATCCCATCTTCGGATGTTTCCAGCGGATCAAGGCTTCCACTCCGCACACACGCCCGCTGGCCAAATCCACCTGCGGTTGATAATCCAGGATAAATTGATTGTGCTGTATGGCCAGCCGCAAATCCTGTTCCATGGAAAATATACGGTTGGCATGCAAGGTCATATCAGGCGTAAAAAAC
>JAUSKS010000144.1 GCA_030646595.1 Gallionellaceae bacterium
CGCACACAGCAAGGTAGCGATGTAATGCGCTGTTGCATCTCCTTCTACCGTAAAATTGGTGGCCAATATTACTTCGCACGGCTGTTCCTGCGCGCGCTTAAGCAGCCGATCCAGATGTAGTTCACGCACACCGATGCCATCCAGTGGCGACAGCCGCCCCATCAATACAAAATACATGCCGCGATAACATTGTGCCTGTTCCATCATCAATAGATCTGCCGGCATCTCCACCACGCACAACAAGGTGGGGTCGCGTTTGCCCGAACGACACAGGGTGCAAACTTCCTGTTCAGAAAAGTTATTGCATTTACTGCAATGTTGAATACCTTCCACCGCCTGCACCAAGGCCTGTGCCAGCTGTAATGCACCCGGCTTGTCGCGCTGCAACAAATGGTAAGCCATGCGCTGTGAGGATTTTGGCCCAACACCTGGCAAGCAGCGCAAGGCCGCCATGAGTTCCTCCAGGCTGGAAGGAGTATTCATACTAACTACCAGCAGGGCATCAAAACGGCAGGTTCATGCCCGGCGGCAAATTCATCCCGGCGGTGAAACCACTCATCTTTTGCTGGCTGACTGCAGCCGCTTGCTTGACTGCATCATTCATCGCAGCCACGATCAGGTCTTCCAGCATTTCCTTGTCATCGGTCAACACACTATTATCCAGTAACACACGGCGCACCTCATGGGCACAAGTCATTATTACTTTTACCATGCCGGAACCCGCCTGACCTTCCACCTCTATAGTGGCCAGTTCACTCTGGGCTTTTTTCATATTGTGCTGCATCTGCTGGGCCTGTTTCATCATCCCGGCTAATCCACCCTTCATCATGGCATTCTCCTAATTCGGTTTAATTGAATCTGTTATCAACTGCGCACCCAATTGCGCCTGCGCCTCGCGCACGAATGGATCTTGCGTGATAGCCTCGGCAGCTTGTTGCTGACGCGTATTTTTCTGGTGCTGTTCCACTGCTGCGGGAGTGGTGATGCTGGCCGCACCAAGCGTGACCACCAAACGTATCGGCTGCACAAAATAATCAGCCAACGCTGCCTGCAATTTTTCCTGCGCTGATTTGTTACTTAATAAATGCTTGTGCTGCGGTGCTAAATGCAAACTCAAGCGTCCATCCACAAAGCTTTCCAGCGTACAGTGCTTGGCCAATTCACGCGCCATGCTTTGTACATTCAACTGTGCCAGCAATACTCCCCAATCAATCTGTGCAGCAACTGTTGCTGGCTGCGATGGAGCAGCAACGTCAGAACGAATAGCGGGCGCTACTGTTTTGACTTCCACGATTCGTTGCGGTAACGGCTGCGCACCCGCAGGCATAAAGGCCAGCATGCGCAGCAAGGTCATGGTGAAACCGGCATATTCATCCGGTGCCAGATCAATTTCGTCACGCCCATGTATGACAATCTGATAGAACAATTGAATTTCTTCAGCGCTGAAACTTTGCGCCAACTCCAGCAAGCGTACCCGCTCTGGCTCATCTTCGGCAATGGCTTGCGGCACAGTCTGCGCCAGCGCCAGGCGATATAGCAGGGTAGCCAAATCCTGCAACGCAGCATCGAAGGCCAGACTGCGGCTCAACATCTCATCCGCAATCTGCAACAGTTTAACGCCATCACGTGCCTGCAATGTTTGCAGCACGTCATATAAATAGCTCTGATCTATTGCGCCCAGCATAGTGCGGACGATGGCCTCGTCTACCTTGGCATCCGAATAGGCTATGGCCTGATCCAACAAACTCAGCGCATCGCGCATGCTACCTTGGGCTGCACGCGCCAGTAAACTCAGCGCAGCGTTTTCAAAAGTAATGCCTTCTTGCTCCAGCACATACTGCAAATGCTGACGTATTAATGCGGGCGGCAATTGTTTCAAATTGAACTGCAAGCAGCGCGACAACACCGTAACCGGAATTTTTTGCGGATCGGTGGTAGCCAGAATAAACTTGACGTGCGCAGGCGGTTCTTCCAGCGTTTTCAGCATCGCGTTGAACGCTGACTTCGACAGCATATGCACTTCGTCTATGATATAGACCTTGAAACGCCCGCTAGTTGGCGCATACAGCGCGCTGTCCAGCAATTCGCGCATATTGTCTACCTGGGTGTTAGACGCCGCATCCAATTCCAGCAAGTCTATAAAACGGCCATTATCAATTTCCGTGCAGGCGCTGCAAACTCCACAAGGCGTTGCAGTAATGCCGTTAATGCAATTGAGCGATTTGGCAAAGATGCGGGCAATCGTGGTTTTGCCCACTCCGCGCGTGCCGGTAAACAGATAGGCATGATGCAAGCGGTTCTGCGTCAGCGCATTGCTCAATGCCTGCACCACATGCTCCTGCCCGGCCAGTTGGGCAAAAGTTTTGGGGCGCCATTTACGCGCTAAAACGGTAGTTACTGACAAAATTTAGCCGACCTTTAAAATTACACCAGTGCAAGAGCCAGGCAACAGAATACCCCTGAGAGGTATTGCCCGGCTGAATAAGGAGGCGAGCCTTACCCCCGGCACTTGCGGCAAATAGCTGTGGCTGCTTCCTTCCGGACCTGACCAGGTTCACTACGCCACAATGCGGGGAGGCCCGCCAATTCGTAAAAACGGTTCGAATCAACACAGGCCAGCATAGTAAAGGAATCAGGCAGTAAAATCCATGTTGTGTCTGTGCCAGGATCAAGCCAGCCACGGAGCGGTCGTTTCTCCCAGGCTTTTATGTTGTTGCAACAATCCGGTAAATCCCTCCGCTGATTGTGGCAGATCGAAATAATAGCCCTGTCCGCCGTCACAGCCCATGTCATGCAGAGCCGCCAGTTGCCATTCTGTTTCCACGCCTTCGGCGATCACTTCCAGATGCAGGTTGTGCCCCAGATTGATCACTGCTCTGGTAATGGCAGCGGTATTGGCATTGCCGAGATCAGATACGAAGGACTGATCTATCTTGAGCTGATCCACCGGTAACAGTTTTAGATAATTCAGCGAGGAATAGCCAATGCCAAAGTCATCAATAGACAAGCGTATGCCCAGTGCGCGTATTTCCTGCAACAGGAAAATGGTCCCAGGCGCATCTTCAATGACTACACGCTCGGTAAATTCCAATATTAAACAAGATGCGGACAGGCCTGTTTGGGTCAACACCTGCTTGAGGTAGCCCAATAGATTGGGCTGTTTCAACAAAGCGGCAGAACAATTCACCGACACCGGCAAATCGTGTGGCCAGCCGCCTTGCCATTTCTTGCACTGTATACAGCTTTGCAGCAGTACCCACTCGTCAATATGGGCGATGATGCCGATGCGCTCTGCCGCCTCAATGAAGCGATCCGGCGCAAGCAGACCCCATTCCGGGTGTTGCCAGCGCAACAATGCCTCTACACCAATTATCTGGCCGTTGCGCAAGTCGCGCTGCAACTGATAATGCAGCAGCAGTTCATGGCGTTCCAAAAACCCGCCACGCAGGCTGATTTCCAGCGCCGCGCGCT
>JAUSKS010000155.1 GCA_030646595.1 Gallionellaceae bacterium
TTGCTGGTGCTGGCGATCAAATTACTGCTCAAGGTTTTATAGGTTCGCGAATTTATAACCTGAACTCTACCACCCATTAATAATGGCCCTTGACACCATAATTATGGTATGGCTTAATAAGCCATAATGAAAGCGATACTGGTTCATAAAACGCGTGAGCAATTTTCCAGTGGCGTCATTGAAATCATTATCTGGCGCGTACCGGAGCCGGTATTATCATCTGGTCATTTGTTCAAATATCGGCTGGCATACCTTGTAAAGGGTCAGCGCGTAATTGGTTACGATAATGAACGCGGCAAGGGCGGTCATAAACATATCGGCAGCAAGGAATTGCCCTACCGCTTCGTTTCTCCCCAGCAATTATTTGCTGATTTCTGGCATGACGTGAAGGGATATACAAATTAATAATTCAATTTTAAATGTGCGTGTCGGACACCCGGTAGATGAATCTTCTGGCCGCGCAATAGCGGCCATGCAGGCAATTAAGCGCGGCAAAAAGTCGACTCCTTATTTCAGCGTGGGGTTTGAGAATATGGGACAAATGCTGGCGGTTTTCACCTCCAAGCGCTGGGAATTAATTCGCCTTCTGCGCAGCACAGGCCCATTATCTGTTGCTGAACTTGCACGCAGGCTCAACCGTGATTACAAAAATGTGCATACCGATTGCGAACGCTTGATTGCATGGTTAGCCGTAGAAAAAAACGACCAGGGTCATGTCTTTGTTCCGTTCTCGGAAATCATAGTAGACCTGCAACTGCCCACCCAGTTAGCAGCTTGAATAAGGCTATCCTTTGGTGAGCACCGCCAATCCCGGTAAGCGTTTGAAACTCACGGTACGCACGGTAGCCAAAAAATCCTGGATGTAACCTGCCTGTGCCAACTCAGGGTGAGTCGCCGCATAGAGTTCACTGTGCAATCCCTGCTTGCCTATCGTCTTACCCACTACATAGCCGGTTTCCAGATAGCTTTGCACCGCCCAACTGGGCAGCGCGGCAATACCCCGGCGACTGGCTACCAGTTGCAAAATGGCCACCGTTAATTCGGCAGTGCGGCGCTTAGGCTCAATGCCGCGCGGCTTGAGAAACATGCGAATAATGTCCAGCATGTCGTCGGGGACGGGATAAGTAACCAGCGTTTCAGCAGCGAAATCGCGCGGGGTTAAATAGGCTTTCGCTGCCAGTGGATGCAGACACGACACCAGCCCAATAATCTCAAAACCAAACAAAGGGTGATAAACCACATCACTGCGTTTTTGCCGTTCCGATACGATCACCAGCTCGGCCCGCCGTCCATGCAGCAAAGCCAGCGGGTCAGCATGAAAGCCAGATACCAAATCAAGCTCGACCTCCGGCCAGTGTTCGCGGAACACATCCATGGCAGGCATTAACCAGTCAAAGCAAGTGTGGCACTCCACCGCAATCCGCAATTTTCCTGCCTTACCTTGCCCTATACGCGCCACATCACGCTCGGCTTGCGCCACCTGCGCCAACACATTCTCCGCCAACAGATGCAAGCGCTGCCCCGCTGGGGTGAGGCGTAGCGGCTGGCTCTTGCGTTCAAACAAAGACACGCCGTAGTGATTTTCAAGCTGTTTGATCTGATGGGAAATGGCTGACTGGGTGACATGCACCCGCTCCGCTGCGCGCGATAGATTTCCGGTTTCTACCAAGGCAAGCAAAGTTTGTAGGTGACGCAATTCCAGCACGGAGACCATGAATAATTTTAATGATTAATAGTTAAAAAATTAGTTTGAATAATAGTATGAATTTGTCGATGATGCCAGTCTTACCTGAAAGGATAATGAAATGACTATTGCACACAACCTGGGATTCCCGCGCATAGGCGCGCAACGAGAATTAAAAAAAGCACTGGAAGCCTATTGGAAGGGCAACTTGACGGAAGCTGATTTGCTCAATATTGGGAAAAAACTGCGCGCACGGTATTGGCAGTTACAACGCGATGCCGGAATAACACTCATCCCGGTGGGTGATTTTGCCTTTTATGACCAGATGCTGAATATGACTGCGCTACTCGGTGCTGCTCCGGCACGCTTTGGATTTTCTGAGAGGCTGACGCTGGATCAGTATTTTCAATTGGCGCGCGGTAATGCGCAACAGCCAGCCATGGAAATGACCAAGTGGTTTGATACCAATTACCATTATCTGGTGCCGGAATTTCTCAATAGCACTGAATTTAATCTCGGCAGCACCGGGTCCATGGGTGGATGGGGGCTGTTTGATGAAGTGGCTGAGGCGCAAGCGCTGGGCATTAATGCCAAGCCAGTACTGATCGGGCCGCTGACCTATTTGTATCTGGGCAAGGAAAAACATGCTGGGTTGCGCCGCATCAGCCTGCTGCCCAAGCTGCTGGCGGTATATCAACAAATTCTCACGCGCCTTAAAGGGCAAGGTATGGAATGGGTGCAGCTTGATGAACCGATACTCGCGCTCGATTTGCCGCAAGAATGGCTGGGTATTTTGCACGATACTTATGCTGCACTGTCATTGGATGCCCCCAAAATTTTATTGGCCACCTATTTTTCTGGGGTGGAAGATCATGCTGCGCGCCTGAAAGAATTACCGGTTGCGGGCTTGCACCTTGATTTGGTACGTGCGCCACAACAATTGGAGTATTTTATCCATGACTACCCGACAGATAAAATTCTGTCGGCAGGGGTGGTTGATGGCCGCAATATCTGGCGCTGCAACCTTGCTGCTGCACTGCAAACACTTGCTCCACTGCACACTGCACTGGGTAATAGATTGTGGATTGCGCCCAGTTGCTCATTGCTGCATGTGCCGGTGGATCTGGCGCAGGAAACTCGTCTGGATGCGCAACTCAAAAACTGGCTGGCTTTTGCCACGCAAAAATTATCTGAAGTCACCACCCTTGTGCATGGCCTGACACAGGGTAAAGAAAGCATAGCGACACAACTTTCCCAGGCTAATGCTGCGCTGGAAAGCCGTGTGTATTCTCCTTTGATTTACAACCGTGAGGTGCGCCAACGCGTGGCAGCGCTGAATGCTGACGATGCGCGCCGTGCCACTCCGTTTGCGCAGCGCATCACGCAACAGCAAGCCCGCCTTAACTTGCCCGCCTTTCCTACCACCACCATAGGCTCATTCCCGCAGACCGCTGATATTCGTGCGGTGCGTGCCGATTTCAAGCAAGGCCATATCAGTGCGGCAGAATACAACACCAAGATGCGCTCAGCCATTCACCATGCAGTGCGCAAGCAGGAAAAATTAGGACTGGATGTACTGGTACATGGCGAATCAGAACGCAATGATATGGTGGAATATTTTGGCGAACAATTATCCGGTTTTGCCTTTACCGACCATGCCTGGGTGCAAAGTTACGGCTCGCGCTGCGTCAAGCCGCCCATTATTTATGGCGACATTTTCCGTCCGCAAGCGATGACTGTGGAATGGGCGCGTTACGCGCAAAGCCTGACCGCCAAGCCCATGAAAGGCATGCTCACCGGGCCCATTACCATCCTGCAATGGTCATTCGTGCGCGACGATATTCCACGGGCTGATACCGCGCTGCAAATTGCGTTGGCCATTCGCGATGAAGTACAAGACCTGGAGCAGGCTGATATTGCCATCATCCAGATAGACGAAGCCGCCTTGCGCGAAGGGCTGCCGTTGAAAAAATCGGACTGGCCGTTTTATCTGGAATGGGCGGTGCGGGCTTTTCGGGTATGTTGCAGTGCTGTGCAAGACACCACGCAAATCCACACGCATATGTGCTACTCGGAATTCAACGATATTTTGCCCGCTATCGCAGCCATGGATGCGGATGTCATTACAATTGAAACTTCGCGCTCGGACATGGAATTGCTGGGCGCATTTCATCAGTTCCATTATCCCAATGATATAGGCCCGGGTGTATATGACATTCATTCACCGCGCGTCCCCAGCAAGGAAGAAATACTGCGCCTGATGCGCAAAGCATGCGCAGTCATTCCGCGCGAACGGCTGTGGATTAATCCTGATTGTGGCCTGAAAACACGGGCCTGGCCGGAAGTGGAAGCCGCCTTGAAAAACATGGTGGCCGTGGCGCACGAGTTGCGCAGATAAACTGCAAGATATCTATTCTAAAAAGCCTTCAAAATAGAAACTGGCCAGCAAGTATTTTGTTAATGCTAACTTCACTTCACGGTTGCTTAAACTGCTTAGCTAATTTTAGGCTCTGTCCTTGATAGTTAGAACTGATGTCTTGCCCGTACAAAAGCTCAGGGCGAGCTGCCATACGTTCATACCGAAGCCATCCAACCGTCTGTCCATGCTCAAGCAAAAAGGGTACCTCGTGCGAACGTACTTCCAGAACCCCCCTGCTACTTCCTGCTTTATTTAACTTAGCACTCCAACCGAATCCAGGATCAAAAAAACCGGCATAGTGAACTCGAAATTCACCTGCTCGAGTGTCGTATGGCAGCATCTCAGCCGCATATTCTGGAGGCACTGCAATCGCTTCTTTGGTCATGAGAATATAGAATTCATCAGGATCCAATATTAGTGACGATGCTTTGTGGAAAAGGATAGGCTCCCAAAAATCTAATGGATCGTAATCTCGTCTCTCCAGATCGATACGTTTGACATGTTTCTTCGAGCGATATCCGATTATGTCACCTTCACTGCCGGAGCCTTTCAAATCCACAGTGAAAGGTAATATCCCAGTTTTGATTGATCGTGCGTTTGTCTCGTGCGCGCTAGAGTCAACGATCTGGCCTGCATCGAGAAGCTTTTTCCATTCTGAGGCCGTGATGGCTTTCGCGCCCTCACCACGCATGCGGCGAAATCTTAGCTGGTTCAAGCGTGTGCCCGTTTTTACTACTACACTAAAACTCCGAGGTGCAACCTCAATAAATAGCTCACCCTTATATCCTTCGCTTACTTGGTCAAAACTGGTAGCTTCATCGGCAATCAAGCGCGTCAAAATATCCAGCCTGCCCGTTGAACTTTTTGGGTTGGCAAAAGCAGCAACGTCACTTTTTAAATTGATGGATTCCAAAAGAGGGATTACATATACGCGCCCCTTTTCAAGGACGGCGCCTTTGCTAAGATCGATTTTGAAATCAGCGAACTGGTCATCAAGCTGTTTCATTTTATCAAGTACTTTCGTGCCCTTGCCGGGAAGAAAGCTCGTGTCTATGGGGTATGCGTAATTGCCGAGGCGCAGGTCTATGCTTGCAGGCTGAATTTGGTCATGGTCTGGCGGCATCATTATCGTACTGATCTCGCCGCTACTCAGCATTTCCTGAATCTTTTGACTCGGCAGGATGCCGGTATAGTCGCCACCGCGAGTTGGGGTTATCAAACCTGGTTTGGTCGTTGAATCAACTTTTGCTATTACTTCATTCATCGGATTTACTCTTCTGTGCCTTGTCTTGATGTCGTCGTATCAGCAATGTCTTGTTCCATTCTGTGTAGCAATTCAAAGAGCAAAACACACCATCTTTGAATTGGCCACTCCCAAATTTTTTTGTAATCGGCTGCTGACAAACAGGACAAATGTTTCGCTCCAAACACTGGCGTAAATAATCTTCTTCATTTTCTGCCATAGGAATGGACCATTCAGCAGGATTTAAAAATAACACCTTGGGGAACAATTATAACCAAAATACAGGACTAAGCTCCGTTTTGCATCTTTGCATTTTTCTTCCTATATTTTCCATTGCCCCGTTTGTTCAATGGATGCTTGACGCATATGCTTTACAAATAAATCAGCCGACATGGGGGCACCCAAGAAGTATCCCTGTGCCTGATGGCAGCCCAATGCGCGCAGCACATCCAGCTGCTCCTGATTCTCCACGCCTTCGGCAATGACTTGTAGCCGTAAGCTGTTTCCCATGGCAATGATGGCAGTGGCTATGGCGGCATCATCAGCATTGTTGGCAATATCCCGCACAAACGACTGATCGATTTTCAAGGCATGCAATGCGAAGCGCTTGAGGTAGCTCAAGGAAGAATAGCCGGTACCAAAATCATCAATAGAAACGAGGATCCCCAGCTTGGCCAAGGCCTGCAGCGCAGCAATGCTGGAATCGGAATGCGCCATCAACATACTTTCTGTTAATTCCAGTTCCAGTAATTTTGGATCCATACCGGTTTCCAGAATAATGGCGGCAAACCGTTCCGCCAGATTTTCTTGTGTGAACTGATGCGGCGAAAGATTAACCGCCATTTGCAAGGGTAGGTCACCTTGTTTTTGCCACGCCTGATTTTGGGCACAGGCTGTTCTTAACACCCATTCCCCAACCGGCATGATCAAACCAGTTTCTTCCAGCATGGGGATGAATTCATCGGGAAATACCAAACCTTTATCCGGATGTTGCCAGCGTATCAAGGCCTCCACACCTACTATTTTTCCACTGGCAATATCTATCTTGGGTTGGTAATGCAATACAAATTCATTGTGTTCAATCGCCCCGCGCAAAGATTTTTCCAGTTGGAAGCGGTCGCTTACAGTCGCGTTAATATCTTTGGTGTAAAACTGGTAGGTGTTGCGGCCCATTTCCTTGGAGCGATACATTGCGCTATCCGCATCCTTGATCAGACCTTCCTGGCTAGTATCATCCAAAGGATAAATGGCAATACCTATACTGGTGGAAACATGCAGTTCATGCTCCCCCAGATAAACCGGCTGAGCAAAAACATCAATTATTTTTTGCGCGATGGTAGCCACATATTCCACCTTGGTGAAACCTTCGATGGTAATGGTAAATTCATCTCCACCTAAACGAGCTACCGTAGAATCGTTATTGGGAAAAGCATTTGCATCAGTAACAGCCAGCGCAACGGTATCCGATTTACGCAACACATGCGTCAGCGAATTAGCGACATGTTGCAACAAGCGATCTCCTGCATCGTGGCCCAGCGTGTCATTGATCACCTTAAAGCGATCAAGATCGAGGAACATCAAGGCCACCAAACTCTTGTTCCGGTCAGCACGTTTTAGCGCTTGCGCCAACCGGTCTTTGAACAGGTTTCTATTCGGCAGGCCGGTCAAACTGTCGTAATTGGCCAGCTTATTAAGCCGCTGCTCCGCATCTTTGCGTGCTGTTATGTCTTCCAGAATACAAACAAATTGCGATTGCCCGTGCATATGGGCTTCACGCACAGATACTTCCAGCGGAAATTCATCCCCGCCTTTTCGTTTACCTGTTATTTCCCATTTGCCAACTTCTCCCGCAGGCAAGCCGCTGACAAACTCCACAAAGTTACGTCCTTTTGCCGCGCTGGCGGTATAGCCGAAAATGGCTTCCGCTGCTGCATTGAAAGATTGCACCGTGCCTTTAGCATCTACTGTAATAATGCCTTCGCCCGCATTATCAATCACCACTTTCAAGCGCTCTTCATTTTCTTCTGCGCTTAGTTTTTCACGCTCAACCTGGTCGAGCATGTCGCAGAAACGGTCGATAAAAGTATTGATTCCCTGCGCCAGTTGCTGCACCTCATCCTTGCCGCGCACCTTGATTCTACCTTTTAGGTTACCCTTGCTGAACTGATGCAAGGCGGCTTGTATGGTGTGGATGTTGCGGATAACCACTACATTGATCATCAAAACCAGCGCGCCAATAATGATTGCTACCAGAAGCGCTTTACCCAGGGCAGCCAACAAGGCATCCTTGATCATGTCGCGGTTTATTTGTGCCAGCGAAAACTGCATATGGACTGCGCCCAGTACATCCCCATCATTCACACCGGAATGACAACCCGATGCCTCACCACAAGTTTTACGGGCAACATAAGGAGCCCATACCCGTAGCGTGTCTCCTTCAGCATGAAAAATGGGTTTGCCTGTGGCTAGCACCTGGTAATCCAAATCGCTGACCGGCAATTCCCGCTCATCTGATTTAATAGTGCGCAGTTCCACAATTTTCTTTTCGGCATCGGCAATGCCATTTTGTGCATCGGCAATTTCAGCCTGCAGGTCCTGCCGCTCCAGAGAGTTTTTTGTTTGATGCAGCTTTGTGGTCAGCTCATTTATTTTCTGACGGTAGTCATTAATGGCTTCCTGCTCAATCGGAATATCCCGCTGCTCATTCACCTTGCGAAAGATTTCATTGACCTTGGGCGCACGAATCACGCGCACATGCTCCAGCCCATGAATTTCCAGACGGATGGCATCGAACATTTCGAAGCGGGCATTCATCTTTTCTTCTTTCATGAGCGTGTTCAGCGAGACGCGCACGGTTTCTGCCAGCAAAACGGACCAACGCTGAATTTCCTTAAGTGATGTTTGCCGTGTGCTGTAAATGGAAAACAGCATATCGCCCATCATAAAAACGACCAGGATAGTACCGATGGCTATCGTCAGCTTCAGGTTTAATTTTTTAATTTTCTGCCACATAATATTCTGCTTTAAACGATTTAGGCCAAGGCCCGAGTGATTCCAGCCGTGATTATTTATAGAGCCTGCTCATTGATGCCGACCTATGCTGGGCGTAATACGATGAAAGGCGGTGCGTGCTTTGCGCATCTTGTCTTCCAAATCAAAACCATATTTTGGATCCAACTCTTTCTTCAGTGGGCTATCTTTGTGATCGTGGCAATTCTGACATACCTTATCACCCAAGGTAGCGTAAGTTTGTCCCGCCGCCTGCACTTCAGAACGCTTGAATTCCAGCACCATGCGCTTATGAATTTCACGGTATTCCTTGCCGGGGCCATGGCACATCTCACAACCTATCCCTACCAGATCGGGAGTGGTTTCTACATCCTGAAAGCCACCTGGTTTTTTATAACCGGTGGTATGGCATTTAAAACATTTTTCATCCTTCTGGTAATTTTTTTCTGGCTCCAGTTTACCTTTGAGTTTTTCCGCAGGCTTTCTGCCTGCCGCCAGCAAATCAAAAGCTTTGGCATGTGCACTGCGCTGCCAGTCCAGCGCTTCTGCCTTGTGGCAACCGGTGCAAGCTTTATTGCCGACAAAAGCCGGTTCTTCCGGCCAGGCATGCCCCGCCATTGCCAAGGCAAGGCTGGCCATAACCACTTGCGTAACCCTCCAAATTCTTTTTGTCATTATTCTTGCCTGCTACTCCAGGCTGCTTAAAAATGGTAATTCAATACTGTGCTTAGCATAAAAGCACGGTAGGATGCGTTGGAACCACTTAACAACAATACGCCTGGCACAGCCGATGAGCCAGGAGAGTAACCATCTGTAGCCCAATCATTGGCGCGATAGGTTTCCAGCATAGCCCCTACCCTCACAGTGAGAGAGTCGCGCACATTATAGGTTCCTGAAATATCTATAGTGTGGCGTTTCCCCCGCAAGGCAGGCATATTACTGGGTGGAGGATTGATCGAGCTGGCAGGATCTGCTGTGAAACTGATGTCGGTATTAATCCGGGAGTATGCATAACTGAGCTGTACCGGAAGCTGATCTTCGAAAAAGCTCAGGGTAATATTAACGCCTAACGTATCCATTTTATCTTGCTGCTGCACTACCCAATCGTTGCGCGGGTCAGCAGAAGTAGTGGCCTTTAACCCCCCCGGCCAGTAGGCTCTGCTCGCCTGCTGCGAGTCAGTATGTTGGCGCGTGTAATACAGCGCGCAGGAAGAAAACTCATCCGGAGCAAGTGTGGTATCCAGAGTATAATTTTTTGCATTCTGTTTTTGTAATCCGAACTGGGTGGCGTTGTATTCATCCTGATTGTGGCTGGCATGCAGGCCAATAGTGAGATCAGCACGGGGCAGTAGTGTTACCCCTATACCTGCACGCCGACGATCGCGGTCAGCAATGTCAAACTGGCGCATGGCCGGAAGATTGTCGAAATAAGTGCCAGCAGCAAGTGTCGCCAGATAATCGCTGGTATGCACACTGTCGAAAACCCGTTTTTCATCGTATCCATCTGTACGCTTACGACCATGTGCTACATCCAGGAAGGCTGTCGCTCCAGCATCCCAGCGCTTGTTCAGTTTGGCGGTATAGGTATTTTCTATGGTTGAGCTTACAGCACGATAGCGGTAATCCTTTTGATCATGATCCAGGCCCAGTTTGAGAGTGGTACTGTGACCAAAATAATATGCGCTATCGAGCGTAATTTTATTTTGTTTGTAGTCATAAGGCTGATTGTACTCAGCGGCCCCCGAAGTTGTGGATACTTGATTGCCAGAATCATTAATGACCATCAGGTACAGATCGCGCGGAGTCCTATTATCGGTATCGTAATGGCGAAAACCTGCACGTAGTGATAGGGCAGGCAATGGCTGCGTAGCCAGATCAAGTTTGAACAAACTGGTATCAATGCGGGCGTTAAGTGAGCTACGTGGCAAGGGGGTAGTAATAGTTGAGGCTGGATTAATGGTATATGGCAGCAAAGCTTCGTTCTGCGTCATTACTCCTCGCTCGATCATGGCAGATAAACGCGTGGTGGTGGCCAATTTATAACTGCCGCTAAGGGAGAAACGCTGATGCTGATTGTCCGGCGACAAAGAAGTACGCCCGGCATCTGGATAGGGATCAGAGTACCACGGCGCATTAAACGGATTATCCCAGGTCAGCGAGCTATCATTATTGGTAAAACGAGAATAGTAGTATTCCACATTTGCCTGACCGCGCTCACCATGCCAATCCAGGCCAGTGCGAAATTCATCGGTATGATAGTGAACCGGCTCCGGCACGACTAAACCCTGCGGCCCATCATTATCGGACAGCACAACCGCACCCAGTGATTTGACCCCATTTTTTAGATAGCGTCGAAAAGAAAACGACAGGGTCACATTCTGAGCCGTTTCATAGGAAAAACTGGCATCGCCTTCTTTGCGCTTGGTTCCGAGATCCACGTTCTTCATGCTGGCAGCAAGCGTGGTCATATTGCTGGTATCGTCGCTTTTTACAAAACCAGACGGCAGTGTCAGCACCGCTCCTCCTGCGCCATAGAATGGAGTCTGGCTATTATTGGACAGCAAATTATCCAGCTCGCCATATCCAAAATGCAGCTTGTATTTGCTCAGCGTCCCCGCATTTACATTTAATGTCCGATTGCTCAGCGCGATATCGTCAATTTTAAAATTCCAGTAGCGCTTCTCATTGTCTGCCCGAATATTGGCGGCACCGATTAGATAAACCGTATCGTTGCTTAGCCCGCTGAATTTTCCAAATTGAGCACTGGGGTTATCTATCTGCATTGCGGCTACCCCCACGGTCATGCTGCCCTTTATATTCTGTGTTGCTGACGCGCCCGCAGTTTTTGCTATTGCTAAAGGCTGCGCCACAACAGGTGCAGATGCGTTGGTATCAACTTGGGGTAAGTCTGTGTAGTTATCATCAAATTTCAGCAACGGCTGTTCGCCCTCTGTTTGCGCTGCTGCTATCCACGATGGCAATAGCAAAATAAAAAATGCCAGGCTTGTTATTTTGTTGCGCATCATTAAATTTTGCGAAGAGGGTCGCATGTTTTAGCGCTGAAAACGCGCACCGGATGGATGATTTGATCCATGTATCAATCCATGGCAGTTCAGGCAGGCCTTGCCTATCAAACGCATCTGCTCCGCGCTGCCACTGTTTCTGGTCAAGCTATTTGCGCTGTACAACTGGCTGGGATGCCATGCATCAGAATGGCAGTTCTGACACAAGTAGGGTAGTCGGCTCTTGAGAAAATTGGCATTGGCCGTACCGTGTGGATCGTGGCAGTTGGTGCAATCGTCTCGCACCGGCGCATGTTCCCATAAAAATGGCCCCCGTTTTTCTGAATGACATCCGTAACAGGTTTCATTGACTGAGGCAGCCTTGAGCAAGCCAGGGCCCTTGCCGCCATGAGGGTCATGGCATTTAGCACATTCTTTCGCACCCTCTCCTCTGGGCATCATGGGGTTGAGGGTGTGCTTGACTTGTGCCCGTTTGGTCTGGTGGCAGGTAAAGCAAATACCGGCACGAACCGTCTCTCCGGCAGCATGAATGTTATGGCAATCGGCACAGCTTACGCCCCCCATGTCATGTGCGCTGCCGCGCCAATTGGCGTGGCTTTTATTATTTTCGTGGCAAGTCAGGCAGGAGCGGTTCTGGTCCGCAGGGGTAGCGCCGCCCTTCTTGAATGATTCGATTTTCATCGGTCCCGCGTAATCGTCTTGACCAGCCACTTCTTTATGGGCCGCTCCTGCGCCATGGCAAGATTGGCAACCCGCCTGCGCATCACCGCTGAACGCATGCCCGTGAACCCCGTCTTTAAAGGTCTGCATGGCGATTTTGTGGCACCCAGCACACTGCATATCATCTATACGCGCCACATCATCTGCTAATGCGCTGGTTAACAAACCAGACAATATCACCAGCAAAATCGCAGGGCCGAGCGTATTCATGCAATGGTTATGCTGATAGCTAGCGCAATCATGGAAGTTTCAAATATAGCGGTGCACATGCCCTACCTCTCAATTTCGGTGGTTGCTGCTTGCTTATAGCCAGTGGGATGCCGATTATACCAATACCTGTAGGATGGCTGTTGATCTTGGTAAGCTGGGATTATTATTGAGTGATGAGGATGGCTATCTTGCCTGCATAGCCCACCAAATCAGGTTCCGTCACTTTTTATATTAGGTTATAGTGTTCACTTGTAATTTTCATTGTCCGGATCAAAGTAATGGCTGCACGGTATGAACTGCTGCCCACTATCATTCATTTTGCCAAACGCATTGGTATAGTCAACCGCTTAGCGTTGTTCGTCGGGTTAGTATTTTTCTCCACGGCGCAGGCAGCAACCACCAGTGGTGATGCTAGCAACGGCGCTTTACTGTGGGATACCTATCACTGTAGTGGTTGTCACAACACGCCCCCGGCTCAGAGGCAATTGAATGCTGCCAACGCCAGCAATGTTATTGACTATCAAATAACCAATGGCATGCTAACCAATCCTCCTGCTGCAGCGCGCAATGACATCGCGGCTTACATCGCCACCCAAATCAGCGATCCCAACCCTGCCAACCTGGCAATACCTTACAACTCTGTTGGCACAGTTTTCAAGATTCCAGATATTTCGCTCAATACCGGTTTTAGCAATGACACATTCACCAGCATCGTAACGGTCTCCGGCCCCTCCAAAGGAACGGTCACCTTCAACAAACTGAATGCAACCTATACGCCCACGACAGGCCAGATTGGTGCAGACAGTTTTACCTATAACGCCACTGGCCCGGCGGGTACTTCAAATATCAGGACAGTCACATTAGTCATAGCTGACCCACCGCCGGTGGTGACCAATCCTGGAACTATGACTGCCACATCGGGATCAGCATTTAGTTATCAGATCGTAGCAACCAACTCACCTACCAGTTATAGCATCACCGCCATTGGGCTGACTCTGGGTGTGAGTGTTAGCGGACTGGTTACGGGGACTTTGCCTACGGTTACCAGCCCGACTAACTATAGCGTTACCTTGAATGCGACCAATGCCAGCGGCACGGGTAGTCAAACTTTTACGCTGACAGTTAATCCATCCGCGCCGGTAGTGACTAATCCCGGCTCCATGACTGCGGCTTCAGGTGCAGCTTTCAGTTACCAGATTGTAGCGACCAACTCACCTACCAGTTACAGCGTGACGGCAAGCGGATTGACTTTGAGTGTGAGTAGTAGCGGATTGGTTACCGGTACTTTGCCCACAGTGACCAGCCCGACTGACTATAGCGTTACACTGAATGCAACTAATGCAGGGGGCACGGGCAGTCAGACTTTTACGCTGACAGTTAATCCATCCGCGCCGGTAGTGACTAATCCCGGTTCCATGACTGCGGCTTCAGGTGCAGCTTTCAGTTACCCGATTGTAGCGACTAATTCGCCTACCAGTTATAGCGTGACAGCTACTGGATTAACATTAAGTGTGAATGGCAGCGGCTTGGTCACAGGTACTTTGCCTACGGTTACCAGCCCGACTGACTATAGCGTTACACTGAGTGCTACTAATGCAGGGGGCACGGGTAGTCAGACTTTTACGCTGACAGTTAATCCACCCGCGCCGGTAGTGACTAATCCCGGTTCCATGACTGCGGCTTCAGGTGCATTCAGTTACCAGATCATAGCGACTAATTCGCCTACCAGTTATAACGTGACAGCTACGGGCCTGACCTTAAGCGTGGATAGTAGTGGACTGGTCACAGGCACTTTACCTGGAGTGGGCACCCCAACCAACTACAGTGTTACCCTGGATGCAAGCAATAGCACTGGGACGGGTAGCCAGACCTTTACCTTGACGGTTAACCCAGCGGGAGCACCCGTAACCACTAATCCCGGTTCCATGACTGCCGCATCGGGATCGGCCTTCAGTTACCAAATTGTAGCAACCAATCCCCTACCAGTTATAGCGTGACAGCGGCCGGATTAACATTGAGCGTCAATGGCAGTGGCTTGGTCACGGGTACTTTACCTACAGTCACCAGTCCGACTAACTATAGCGTCACGCTGAGCGCGGCCAATGCCATAGGCACGGGTAGTCAGACTTTTACACTGACAGTTAATCCACCCGCGCCGGTGGTAACTAATCCCGGCACGATGTCTGCCACATCGGGATCAGCCTTCAGTTACCAGATCATAGCAACCAACTCACCTACCAGTTACAGCGTAACGGCTGCCGGATTAACCTTGAGTGTGAATGGCAGCGGCTTGGTCACAGGCACTTTGCCCGCTGTTACCAGCGCGACCAATTACAGTATTACGCTGGATGCAAGCAGTGTGACCGGCACCGGTAGCCAGACCTTTACCCTGACAGTTAATCCGCCCACCCCAGTGGTCAGCAATCCCGGCACCCTAACTACTTCTTCAGGTGCGGCTTTCAATTATCAGATCGTAGCAACCAATTCACCTACCAGTTACGGCGTGACGGCTGCTGGATTAACATTAAGCGTGAATGGCAGCGGACTGGTTACAGGTACCGTGCCTACAGTGACCAGTCCGACTAACTATAGCGTCACACTGGATGCAAGCAATAGCGCGGGTACCGGCAGCCGGACCTTTACCCTGACAGTTAACCCACCATCCCCAGCAATCACCAATCCCGGCACTCTGACTGCTACTTCAGGTGCCGCTTTTAGTTACCAGATCATAGCGACCAACTCACCTACCAGCTACAGCGTGACGGCTACCGGATTAGCATTAAGTGTGAATGGCAGCGGTTTGGTTACGGGTACTTTACCTACAGTGACCAGCCCGACTGACTACAGCGTTACGCTGAATGCGACCAATGTGAGCGGCACAGCCAGCCAGACTTTTACTTTGACAGTCAATCCACAAGCGCCTATTGCCGCACCAGCGGCGATGACTGTTGCAGTTAACGCCTCAGCAACGCTGGATTTAGCGCTATCCATCACAGGCTCTGTCACCAGCATAAATATTGTGTCCGCAGCCGCTCATGGCACAACCATCGTGAGTGGCACACAGGTGACCTACACCCCTAACCATGATTACTTTGGCTCTGATACATTTTCCTATGTCGCTATTGGAAGTGGCGGTTCGTCGGCAGCGGCGGTAGTCAACGTAACTATCGTAGGCCGGCCTGATCCGGCAAAAGATGCCCGGGTAATCGGCTTGCTCGATAGCCAGATTGCCACCGCCCAACGCTTTGCCAAGGCGCAGATTTCCAATTTTCAGCAGCGTCTGGAAAAATTACACCGCGTTTCTCCGGCCATCACAGCGAGCGATCTTGCAGCACTGGTAGCGCACGACAGTAATCCATCTAATAATTTAGCGCCGGGGCCGCGTGCTGATAATGTTGGCTTTGCAACCTATAAGAATAATCCGTGGTATTTTCCAAACTCCCGTGAAAGCATCACAGCCAGCGGCTCGCCCCAGCTGGCTAATCTTATTGTTGGTGTCCTCACCACATCTTCCATTAATTTAGCCATGTTGCCCGACAGTGATAACACAGCGCCCGGCGCGCTGGAGCAAACTGAGATATGGGGAGCAGGCAACCTGCGTTATGGCACCCACAACCAGCGTTCAGGTGGAGTAATTGATTTCAGCACCGATGGCATCAGCATCGGGGCAGACCGCCGTATAGATGAAGCATTATCGCTGGGCATGGGGATGGGTTATGCGCGCGACAAAAGTACGATAGGCACAGATGGTACAGGAACCGCCTCTCACGCCCGCTCTGTAGCTGCATATGGCAGCTATCTGCTGACACCAACCTTATTCATGGACGGACTGATCGGTTATGGAAAACTGAATTTCGATACCACACGCTATGTGCAACCCATTAATGACTTTGCTTATAGTCAGCGCGAAGGCAATCAAATATTTGCCTCGCTGGCGGCTGGATATGAATATCGCACCGATGGCATGCTGCTGTCACCTTATGGCCGACTGGATTTCGCTACCGAACATTTGTATGCGACAACTGAAACAGGCGCGGGATTGTACGCACTGAATTATGCCAGCCAGACCTCCCATGCCAGCCAAGTATCGGGGGGTATACGCACCGAGCTCAGCCACCACGCAGATTTTGGCTGGATATTGCCGCATGCCCGTATTGAGTATCAGCGCAATACTGAAGAAGGTCAGCAGGCTTCCATCGCTTATGCTGATTTGCTTAATGGTCCCCGATATGAGATTGCCTCAGCCATAGTAAACACCAACTCGGTGGTATTGGGCATAGGAAGTAACTTTATCTTGCGTAGCGGGTTAAAAATAGGCATAGACTATCAATCCCTGCATTCCGCGGGACATGAAAAAAATCAGGTGCTCAATTTCAGGTTATCGAAAGAATTGCATAATTAAGGATATGGACAGGTTTATAAAATTGTATGGTGGATAATTTCCTTTTTCTTCTGTCGTCACCTCAGCAAACAAGGCAGTAAATTGTTTTGTGGTTTTATCAAATTGTGATAAAAGAGGGATTTAGATATTTTTAGGTATGCAAGATTTTTACTCTTACGACTTGATAATTGATGCGCGTTGCCCGCGTGAATATCAGGAAGATCATATTCCTGGTGCGGTAAATATGCCGGTCGTGAACGATGAGGAATACGCGGAAGTAGGCACCTTACATCGTACTGATAAAATGGCCGCTTATCTGATTGGCGTACGTTACTCACTCAAAAATATCGCCAAGCATCTTGCCGAAGATTTCACCAAGTACGACACAGGGAAGCGGATTCTTGTTTATTGCTTTCGAGGTGGCAAGCGCAGCAAGCTCTGGATAGATGCACTCCAGACCATTGGCTACCAGGTAGACAAGCTTCAAGGTGGATGGAAAGGCTATCGCCGCTGGGTAAACGAGCAACTCTCTCAAATCCCAGCTTTATACAGATACAACGTGTTAAGCGGTCCGACAGGATGTGGGAAGACACGGTTGCTCTATGCGTTACGGGAAGCTGGTTCACAAGTGCTTGACCTGGAGGACATTGCATCCCACCGTGGCTCTGTCCTTGGCTCCCTTCCTGGAAAGCCTCAACCGTCCCAAAAATACTTCGATTCTCTTTTGTTAAACAAATTTTCCAGTTATGACCCGTCCCGCATCATCTGGGTTGAAGCAGAAAGCAAAAAAATCGGGAATATTCAGCTACCCGACGCTTTATTGCAAACCATGCGAAAGGGGCTTTCAATACAGATTGAAACAGAAATGCGCCAGCGAGTTTTAATGTGGCGTGAGGACTACCATCATTTTGAAAAAAATCCGCTAGGCATGCTGGAAATTTTGAGTTTTCTTCGCCCTTTAGTCGGCAGTGAAGAATTTACTGCGTGGGAGCAAATGGCACAACAGAATCAGATACCTGAATTATTTGAACGATTGATGCGTAATCATTACGATCCGGCTTATCGTCGCTCAACCTTACGAAACTATCCAGCGATCACATCTTCCCCTTCAATCGCTATTCAGGATTTGTCACAATCCGGTTTATTGTCAGTTGCCATATCAATGCAATCCCGATTTGGGGGTGCGCGTTCAAAAATATTGACATAGGCAGCAATGTTATATTGCATGGCGGACTCGAGTTTGGCATAGACTACCAATCCTTGCATTCCGCCGGAAATGAAACATCAGGCTATCAATTTCAGCGTATCGAAAGAACTGGGTAATTTAAGGGTATGAACAGATTTCTAAAATTTGCTTTATGGTCAGCCGCAGGTGTATTCGTCTTGGGAGCGGCAGCAGTGGCTTATATCGCCATGACCTTCAACCCGAATGATTACAAGGCACAGCTTATCCAACTGGTGCACGACAAGCAGCAACGCACGCTCAAGCTGGATGGCGATATCAAGCTGGTACTGTTTCCCAGCATAGGCCTAGAAATAGGCAAAGTCAGCCTGTCGGAATTTCAGAGCGAGGTCGAATTTGTCAGCATGGAGCATGCCCGCGTCTCGGTCGCATTACTGCCCCTGCTCTCGCGGCAGGTGGTAGTGGATGAAATCAGCGTCAGTGGCTTGCAGGCTGCGGTGGTAAAAACCCGCAATGGAAAAAGTAATATTGATGATTTGTTAGGCAAAGAAGAGCCCGCGCAGCCTGCCAACCAGCCGGTGATGTTCGATATTGCGTCGGTACGCATCGAAAAATCGGGATTCAGTTACCGCGATGAGCGTAGTGGAACACAATATGTGTTGCATGATATCAATTTCAAATCTGGTCGCATTGCCAATGGCATCCCCAGCAAGCTGGATTTTTCCGCAGCGATAAAAGCCAAGAAACCCAAGCTGGATATCAGCACACAATTTCAGGGCACACTCACTTTTGATCTGGAAAAAAATCTTTATCAAGTGGAGAATTTAAAGTTCAAGGCGCAAGGCGCAGTGCTCGATATTAGCAACCTGCTGTTGCAGGCCAGCGGCAATGCACAGGCCAATCTGGATACGCAGGAGTTTACTGCCAACAAACTGAGCGTGACTGCCAGTGGTAGCAAAGGGGTTGACAAGTTCGACGCACGCCTGGAAATGCCGGCACTAAATCTGACCAAAAATAAATTTTCCAGCGATACGCTTACTTTCAATGGCACGCTGGGTAACATGGTCGCAGCGCTTACCTTGCATGATCTGGCAGGCAATGCAGTGCTGTTCAAAAGCCGTGCCTTAACCATGGAGATGGAAATGCAACAGGCTGAGCAGTCCTTCAAAGCCAAGCTGGAATCTCCCCTCTCCGGGAACTTCGAACAACAGCAGTTTAATCTTTCCAATCTAACGCTGGCAGTGCAGGCGCAAGGCGACAAACTGCCGAACAAATCTATCAGCAGTGAAATGAAAGGTAGTGTGCAAATAGATGGTGTCCGCCAAAGTGTGCAAGCCAATCTGGCGGGCGGATTGTTGCAAAGCCAGCTTCAAGCTCGGGTCGCGCTAAATAATTTTTCTCATCCTGTCATTCGTTTTGATGTGGAGGCCGACCAATTTGACGCTGACTTATATTTGCCCAAAAAATCCACGCCCAGTCCAACGCAAAGTGTAGAAGCAGAGCAGCCTATGGACTTTTCTATTCTGAAAAATCTGGATGTGCAAGGCAGCCTGAACATAGGCTCATTAAAAGCCGCCAACATCCGGCTGTCACAGCTCCATTTGGCTTTACAAGGGCGGAATGGCTCACTCAATGTGGAACCATTCTCTGCCAACCTGTATCAGGGCAGCATGAATGGCAGCCTGAGCGTCAATACGCAAACCATACCGCGCCTTGCCATCAAACAAAATTTGAGCGGCATCAATATTGCGCCTTTACTCAACGATGCCATCAATTTTGACGCGCTGGAAGGACGCGGCAAGGTAACGCTTAACCTGAACACTCAAGGCAATACAGTCAGTGAATTTAAAAAAGCATTGGGCGGCAGCATGACGTTAAACCTGGCAGATGGTGCCATTAAAGGAATTAACATTGCGCAAAAATTCCGTGATGCTCAAGCCTTGCTGGGTAAAGGGTCTGTACAAACTCAGGCGGCCAACAAAGGTGAAAAGACCGACTTCAGTGAAATGCACGCCAGCTTCAAGGTGGAAAATGGCGTGGCACACAACGATGACCTCACCCTCAAATCTCCGTTATTGCGCGTTTCCGGAAAGGGTGACATTGATATTGGGCACGATAATATCAATTATCTGGCCAAAGCTACGCTGGCCAAAACGCTGGAAGGCCAGGGCGGTGCCAGCAAGGTCGGTGGACTTACTGTACCGGTGCGGCTGAGCGGGCAATTTACTGACCTCAAGTACACCGTAGACTTCAATGCCATGGCTTCTGATGCGGCCAAACAAAAAGTCGAAGCCAAAAAAGAAGAAGTCAAAGTACAGTTGCAAAACCAGATAAAAAACAAGCTCAGGGATTTATTCAAATAAGGATAAACCCGGCATGGGATATTTTGCTACACGAATAATAGCCTGGCAGCGTCAACATGGCCGCAACACCCTGCCATGGCAGGGTGCAGATGCTTACCGCGTGTGGTTATCCGAGATCATGCTGCAACAAACCCAGGTCGCCACCGTCCTTCCTTATTACCAAAACTTTCTGGCCCACTTTCCCGATATTGCCACGCTTGCAGCAGCAGATGAAGAAGCCGTATTGACTCATTGGAGCGGCCTGGGTTATTACTCGCGTGCGCGCAATCTGCATCGCACCGCGCGCGACATCATGCAACACCATGACGGAAAATTTCCCAGCACCTTTGACGATATTCTCGCCTTACCTGGTATTGGCCGTTCCACTGCCGCTGCCATCTGCGCGCTGGCTTTTCATCAGCGCCATGCGATTCTCGATGGCAACGTAAAACGTGTGTTGGCTCGCTACTGCGCCATTGCCGGCTATAGCGGCGATAAGAAAATTGAAGTGCAACTATGGCAACAAGCCGAAGCGCTATTACCGCAACAGAATATTGCAATTTATACGCAAGGCTTGATGGACTTGGGCACGCTGGTATGCAAACGCAGCAAACCATTGTGTACCCTATGCCCGGTACAAACAGATTGTGCGGCATACCAAACCGGACAAACCGCACAACTCCCCACCCCGCGTCCGCGCAAACCTTTGCCGCAAAAACACAGCACCTTTCTGCTATTGCTCAACGGTTCCGATATTCTGCTGCAAAAACGCCCGCCCAGCGGCATCTGGGGCGGCTTATGGTGTTTACCACAAGTGGAAGCGGGGCAGAATATTGATACTTATTGCATGCAACATTTCGGCGGCATGGCCCAAAAAACGATCGCGCTACCTGTTTTCACACACACCTTTACCCATTTCAATTTACACATCTCGCCGCTGTTATTGCACTGGCAGCACCAGCCCCGGCAAACACAGGAACCCGGCAGCATGTGGCTGGACGTGCAAGAAGCCTTGGGTGCCGCGATTCCAACGCCGGTGCGCAAACTACTACAGGATATACACACCACACTGCAAGAGTCTGCTTCTCAATCAATTAACATTTCGTAGGCCACAAAGCCTCTCAACATTATGGATGCCCTAAGTTTGCTTTTACTGCTGCTGTTGGCTGCGCTGGCGTGGTTCTGGTTCAACAGCCTGCATGCCCTGGAAATCGCACGGAATGCGGGGGAAAAAATATGCAGCAATGCCAACGTGCAATTTCTCGATGACACTGTCGCCAACATCGGGTTGGCACTGGTGCGCGACAAATCCGGGCGCAGAGTGTTGCGCCGCACTTATCGTTTCGAATTCAGCGAGACCGGCAATACCCGACTTGAAGGACGACTGATTTTACTGGGCAATAAAGTTGAATCGGTAACGATGGAGCCTTATCAGATATTGCCGTGAGCGGATCCATATTTTAACTTGCTGTTGCTCTCATAGCCGCATCGGTGTAAATTGCCGTACCGCCATCGATCAAGGATTTGTAAAAATGAGTACCGCTACAGTCTCCAGCAAATATCAAATTTCCATCCCAAAAGAAGTACGGGAATCCATGCATATCCAGCCGGGCCAACAATTTGAATTCATCCCTATGGGCGCGATTCTCCAATTGGCTCCCAAGATATCCGTCAAAAAACTGCGCGGCATTGCGCGCGGGGCGAATCCCGCGCATTACCGGGATCGCAAGGATCGCGTCTAATGTACTTGGTGGATACCTGCGGCTGGATCGAATGGATGACCGATGCGCCGCTCTGCAAAAATTATTCGCGCTACTTGAATGCTCCAGATTCCCTGATCGTTCCTACGCTTGTGCAGCATGAACTGTATAAATGGCTGTGCCGTGAACTGGATCAGCCAGTTGCCTTATCCGCCATCGCAGCCACACAGACTGCAATCATCGTTCCACTTGATACATCCATAGCGCTACTCGCGGCAGACATCGCAAAAGAATTTAAACTGGCGACAGCAGATGCCATCATCTACGCCTCTGCGCGCCAGCATCGTGCAACTCTGGTCACCAGCGATGCGCATTTCGCAGCTCTGCCACAGGTGAAGTATTTTAAAAAGGGAAGCTGCCCCTCGCGGTTTCATCAAATATTGCCGTGAATAGGTGCCAGTGTGAAACGCTCCCTACGTCACTGCATCGACCCATTGCTCAATGACTGCTTGCATGGATCGAAGAATTGATTTAGTAGCACTTGCATCAAGAGCACTCCGATCATGGAGACGATTTAGTCGACTGTAATTGTCCAAAACATCGTTGACCTCACCTTGAAGAAGTTCTGCAATATCTTTGTCTTGGATACGTACAGAAGCTGCGAAGAGCAGCCTTTCCTTCCGATGTATCTGCAAAGGCTTTTCGCCCTCTTTCTTCGTAAAGTATTTTGAATTACGAACATCTTCGTCTGGTGCGAGGATTGAGAAAAAATGATCGTAGAGCTGGCGCATAAGGGCCAGACTCGCCCGTTCGGCATTGTCCGTGCCACTATAGAATGTTTGCCACACACCCCGAGAGAGGTTTCCCAGTTCCGGATCCAACCTCTCCAGTTTCACTGCATACTCATTAATACGACCCTGTGTCCAGCTTGGAGGTGGGGGTGGCGTGAAAACTTTTCGATCCCTCGCGTCAATATCGAACAATGTCATAGCCATCATGGCTGACGTGGCCGAGGCGTTGCTAGTAACTGCGTATGATGCTGACGATACGTCAAAAGCAAGGGCATCGGCTCGCGTCTCTCTGACACGCAAAAATAAATCAAACTTCTTTAGGGATTCTTCAGTGCCAGAAAAGCCAGAATAGTCAATGGCACCCTCAAAATTTGGGGCAACAGTATCAAACACTTCTTTTGAGTAACCGAAATCTTGAGCCCTTTGGGAATAGTGGCGCTGTCGCTCCCCAAGAAATTTTGAAATATCTCGCGCCGCTGCAACTATCCGACCAGGGCGATCAGGATCACTTTCGTTTTCATCCATTATTAGTCGAATCACCAGTCAGTACTATTGAAAATAACGAAATATTATGCAGGTTCACAAGAATTCTATTCATTGACGACCCCACAAGTTTCTCTGTCAGTATGAGCCACCGTAGGGCGCAATAACCAACGGGCATTGCGCCGTATGTTAGCACCAAACCTATAGGTGCAAGCTAATCACCCTACCCTAACTACCCTCGTTTCCGCCCGCCCAATTCACCGGATAAATTCCTTCCGACACCATGCGGTGAAACGTTGAATAAGGCCAATCTGCGACACACTCGACCAAGCCATGTTTCACCGGATTGATATGCACGTAATCCATATGCGCGCGATAATCGCGCTCATCCTGAATCAAGTGTTCCCAATATCGCCGTTGCCATATGCCGCGCTCTCTGCGCCGGGTACGTACCGCTGACACTCTTTCGGTGCGCGGCAATGCCTTGAAAAATCCCATTTTGATCAGCCGCCAGCGCGTTGCGTAATTCGCATCATCCGGAGGCAATTCAATGACGCAATGCAAGTGTTCGGGCAATACCACCCACCCATGAATTATAAATGGGTGACGTTGACATACCGATTTGACCACTGCGCGCAACAACTCGATGTGGCGAGTCAGCAGATCATTACCTTGCCGTTGCAGCAAATTGACAGTGAAGAAGTAAGTTCCGCCCGGATGCCAGGCTCGACGGTAATCAGGCATAGCGGCAGTATCGCGTAGGAATTCATCCGGCGCAATGCCCGTTGGTTATTGCGCCCTACGGGGCTGCGCAAGACTTGACACAATCGCGCCCCTATCCCCACTGCGCAGTCAGCTTGCGCTCCCGCCTGCTCTCCAACAAATGCAGCATAAACGCGCAATCTTCGCGATGTATCGTAATCCCACGATCGCGCGTGACGTAACCGACGATGGCATCTCCTTTTACCGGGCCGCAGCATTTGGCGATACGGGTCATCAGGTTATTCACGCCGCCGACGGTGATGTCTGCTTTTGATATGCGTTGGGTGGCAGATTTGAAGATATTTGGTTTGGCGGCTTCTATTACTTTGCTGGGCAGTTCTTGCTGGATGGTGACCGCAATACGCCGTGGCGTGATTTCATTGCGTCCTATAGCAGCGAGGAAATCTTCCAGTTTGTTGTAGTGCAATCGTTGCGCAATTTTTTCCTGGTTGATGGTGATGATGCCTAATCTATGCAGTTCGCGATCCAGTTGCGTCCTGCCTAGCGCGACACTTTCATCGAAGTTCTGATTTTTGAACCAGCTACGCACACTGGCACGGGCATGTTTGCTTTGTAAAAATCCCAACGCAGGGTTGATCCAGTCGCGGCTGGGCGCGCCTTGTTTGGTGGTGAGGATTTCCACACGCTGGGCATTCTGCAATTTGTAGTTGAGCGGGACGATGCTGCCGTCCACTTTGGCACCGCGTGTGCGGTGACCCAAATCAGTATGCAGGCTGTAGGCGAAATCTACCGGGGTCGCGCCTTTGGGCAGCGCAATCACCTTACCCTGCGGAGTGAGCACGTAGACCTGGTCGTGAAATAATTCGTTTTTGAACTGCTGCTGCAAGTCACCCTTGTCAACCAGGTCTTCTTTCCATTCCAGTATCTGGCGCAGCCAGGCGATTTTTTCATCGAAACCGGCGTCCGATTCTTTTCCTTCCTTGTAACGCCAGTGGGCAGCAACCCCCAGTTCCGAATGCCGGTGCATGTCGCAGGTGCGTATCTGCACTTCCAGCGCCAGGCCGCGCGGGCCGATGACGGCGGTGTGCAGCGAGCGGTAATTATTGCTCTTGGGATGGGCAATGTAATCGTCAAATTCGCCGTCTATAGGTGGCCACAAATCATGCACCAGACCAAGTGCGGTGTAACACCCGGCAATCTCGTCCGCCTCCGCCACGTTATTGCGAAGCATCTGGTTACGGGAGGAGGCGGACGGCGGCATGCCCGCCCCTGGCGCTTCGCGATGCTGTGTCATGCCGCCTACCAGTATGCGCACCGCGCGCACATCATACAGCTCGCTGAAATCCACTTGCTTGCGCTTCATTTTATTGATGATGCTATAGATGTGTTTGGGGCGGCCAGTCACTTCGGCCTGGATACCCGATAGCTTTAATGTTTGCTCCAACTGCGATACCACTTCAGTAATAAATTGTTCGCGATCCACCCTGCGTTCATCCAGCAACCTGGCAATTTTTTTGTACAGCGCCGGTTCCAGATAGCGCACGGACAAATCTTCCAGCTCCCACTTGAGTTGCCACACGCCTAGACGATTGGCCAGCGGCGCGAAAATGCTGCGGGTTTGCTGCGCGATCAGTTGCTGTTGATCAGCACTGGCATCCGACAGGCAGCGCAAAGTCTGGGTGCGTTCAGCCAGCTTGATCAGTACCACGCGTATGTCCTGCACCATCGCCAGCAGCATCTTGCGCAGGCTTTCGATCTGCTGCGCGGCTTCGTCTTTGTCTTTCGCGCTGCGCACTTCACTGAACAGACGAATCTTTTCCATACGCGAAATACCTTCGACCAGCATCTTCACATTCGCGCCGAAATCTTTCTCGATCTTTTCTGCCCAGCCATCCAGATAGTCTGGCACGGCATGCAGAATGGTGGCAGCTATGGTTTCATAATCCAGATGCATGCCTATGAGAATCGCCGCCGAACCGAGCGCGTGTTGCAACAACGGTGTGCCGGTCAGTGTGTATTGCTCTGCATAAAGCGGCTCGGCCCATGCGCAGGCGCGGCGGATTACCTCAACTTCTGCGGCAGCATAGGTCGTTGCCAGACTATCAATCCAGGATTGAGTGTGCTGGTATGAAGTAAGGGATTTTTGTGAGGCGAAAACCATAGCGCATTATTGCATTGATAGGCACAGCAGAAACAGGGGGCTATGCATGTAAAAGCTGGACTGACAAACTGTGCATGGGGTATTCTTGGGCCTATTCATCCCAGCCCATCCAGCTTTCCAGCCATGACTGAAAACCGCGAGCCTCATTACACTGAGAACGTGCAGGAGCATTTGCAGGAGGTAAAAAACCTGCTGCAAAAGCACGCGCTCATTGAGGCTTTGGCACACAAGCAGGAATTGCCACGTCAGGAACGCCACGAATTAGTGGAAACCCTGCTGCACAAGCGCCATCTGGCTGAGCTGGGTGCCAAGCTGAGTACGCTGCACCCCGCCGACATTGCCTACATTCTGGAAGCGTTGCCCATAGAACAGCGTTTGCTGGTGTGGGATCTGGTCAAAACAGAGCGCGATGGCGAAATCCTGATTGAAGTTTCCGACGCGGTGCGCGAATCGCTGATCGCCAACATGAGCAGTGATGAGCTGCGTGAAGCGGCGGAGCAACTCGATACGGATGAGATTGCTGACCTGGCCCCGGATTTGCCGCGGGCGGTCATGCACGATGTTTTCAAGTCGCTGACCGTAGAGGAACGCGAGCAGCTACGTGCTGCCATCTCCTATCCGGAAGATGCGGTCGGGGCGCTGATGGATTTCGACATGGTGACCATACGCGAAGATGTCACGCTGGAAGTGGTGTCGCGTTATTTGCGCCGCTTCGACGAGCTACCGGATCACACCGACCAGTTGTTTGTAGTAGACCGCGACGACACCTTCAAGGGCGTATTGCCCTTGCACCGCCTGCTGGTGAATGAGCCGGATACGCCGGTGGGTAAGCTGATCATCACCGATACCATCAAACTGCATTCGGATGAAAAAGCAGACCAGGCGGCACAGGCATTTGAACGCTATGATCTGGTTTCCGCGCCCGTGGTAGATGATGAGGGCAAGCTGGTCGGACGTGTCACCGTTAACACCGTGGTGGACTTCATCCGCGCCCAATCGGAAAGCGATGTATTGAATCTGGCCGGCTTGCGCGAAGAGGAGGACATTTTTGCCTCGGTATGGAAAAGTGCCAAGAACCGCTGGACATGGCTGGCGCTGAATTTGTTTACCGCATTTTTTGCCTCGCGGGTCATTGGTGGCTTTGAGAACACCATCGAAAAACTGGTCGCGCTGGCTACGCTCATGCCTATCGTTGCGGGCATAGCCGGTAACTCGGCCAACCAGACTACCACCATCATTATCCGCTCGCTGGCCTTAGGACAGATTACTTCAACCAACACCCGGCGCTTGATTAGCAAAGAGCTGGCCATTGCCGGATTAAATGGCCTGGTATGGGGCGGCGTAGCCGGATTGTTTGCCTATTTTCTGTATAAAAATGTGCTGCTCGGGTTTATATTAACCAGTGCCATCCTGTTCAATCTGCTACTCGGCGCGCTGGCAGGTCTGCTCATTCCCTTGGCCATGCAGCGCATGGGGCGCGACCCGGCTATCGGCTCCAGCGTCATGCTGACTGCAATTACCGACAGCGGCGGCTTTTTTATATTTCTGGGATTGGCTGCACTATTCTTGAGTCATTGAATTTTTTAAGGAGGAACGCATGAAAGTTGCAAAAAATGTAACCGGTTTGATAGGCAGCACCCCGCTGGTGCAATTAAACCGCGTCAATCACGGTATCCAGGCCACCATACTGGCCAAACTGGAATTCTATAATCCGGCCCATAGTGTCAAGGACCGCATTGCGGTGGCGATGCTGGATGCGGCGGAACTGGCTGGCAAAATAAAAGTAGACACCATCATACTCGAGCCCACCTCCGGCAACACGGGCATAGGCCTGGCCATGGTGTGTGCCGCGCGCGGTTACCGCTGCGCTTTTGTCATGCCGGAGACCATGAGCCGTGAACGCAGGCTTATCTTGAAAGCCTATGGCGCAGATTTGATTTTGACACCCGGCCCGGACGGCATGCCCGGTGCCATTAAAAAAGCAGATGAGCTGGCCGCCGCCGATACCCGTTACTTTATTCCGCAGCAATTTGCCAATCCCGCCAATCCCGCCATTCATCGCACTACCACTGCCGAAGAAATCTGGCATGACACCGATGGCAAAGTCGACATTTTTGTCTCCGGCATAGGCACTGGCGGCACCATCACCGGCGTGGGCGAAGTATTGAAAGCGCGCAAACCCGGGGTGCAAATCATTGCGGTAGAACCCGATGCATCACCAGTGTTGTCCGGTGGCCAGCGTGGCCCACATCCCATTCAGGGCATAGGGGCCGGGTTCATCCCGGAAATACTCAATACCAAAATCTATGATGAGGTGATACGCGTCAAAAATGAAGATGCTTTCGTTTATGCGCGGCGCATGGCCAAGGAGGAAGGCTTGTTGGTAGGTATTTCTTCTGGCGCAGCAGTATGGGCAGCTCTGGAAGTAGCAAAACGCCCGGCCAATCGCGGCAAGGTAGTGGTGGTGATTATTCCTTCATTCGGCGAACGCTATTTGTCTACGCCTTTATTCGCTGACCTGAAGGTAGATTAAGCCCACCCCGTACAAAATTCCAAGTGGCCAAATTTAGGGGAACAGAAGACTACTTGCTAATAAGTAACAAGCTTAGACAAGCTATCTGATGGCTTAAAGAGGGCGGAAACGCAACTCGGCGCCCGCCCCAATCTTCAGGAACCTCAGGCGCCGAGTATACCTTTTGCCTTGACTGCTTTTTTGGCAGCTGGCTTTTTAGCTACGGCTTTTTTAGCGGCTGGTTTTTTAGCGGCTGGTTTTTTAGCTACGGCTTTTTTTGCCGCTGGCTTTTTGGCCACTGCTTTTTTTGCCGCTGGCTTTTTAGCTACTGCTTTTTTAGCAGCTGGCTTTTTTGCCGCAGGTTTTTTAGCGACCGCTTTTTTAGCGGCTGGCTTCTTAGCGGCGGTTTTCTTGGCTGCCGGCTTGGCAGCAACTTTTTTTGCTGCGGGTTTTTTGCTGGTGGTGCTTTTTGCTTTGCTAACTGTCGTAGCCATTTTCATTCCTTGTAAAATTGATTTATGCAAACCAGGAACTGCATTGCGTGCAACCACTGCACTCCCAAACGCTCACTTTTTTGTTGTACTCAGTCGCTGCGAAACGCGTGGTGCCGCATTCTATGCGCGATTAAAATTATTGCGCAATAGATTTCTGCATTTTTTTGCAAAAAACTACAAAAAAGTTTTTTCGCTGGTAAACAGTTGGGGCACCGTTTCCCGCTCGCGTATGAGCTGAACAACCTGCCCCGAGACCATCACTTCGGCTGCGCGTGGACGAGTATTGTAGTTGGAACTCATGCTCATTCCATATGCGCCCGCCGACATTATGGCCAGCAAGTCTCCCTCTGCAATGGCCAATTGGCGGGCATGTCCGAGGAAATCACCTGTTTCACATATCGGCCCCACCACTTCGTAGATTGAAACATTGCTTTTCACGATTGCCCCCTCCCCCACCGGGGGAGGGTTGGGGAGAGGGGCAGCAGGATGGTATTCCCGCGATATCGGCAAAATGTCATGAAAGGCATCATACAAAGCCGGGCGCATCAGGTCATTCATGGCTGCATCTACGATGGCGAAGTTTTTTTCCTCCCCATGCTTGAGGTATTCCACT